>CAZIFU010000134.1:0-22364 GCA_964539075.1 uncultured Verrucomicrobiota bacterium
TGCAACGAGGCGGCCTCCACGCGGGCTGGCGAAGGCGCGAAGCGTTTGGAGTGCGCCGGCCCCAGCCGGCGCTTTCCCAGTCCGCCACAGCGCCGACTCGCGTCGGCGCACTCCAAACGCTGACGCGCGGGCCAAGGCTCCTACGGTCGAGCGGCTGCGTCCCTACAGCGGGATGGCTTCGTCAATCAGCATGATGGGTATGTCCTGTCGGATCGGGTAAACATATTTGCCATCCTCGCGAACCAGCCCGCCCTCGAATTTTTCCGTGACCGCCTGGCCGCTGCGGTTGCGCAACTGGCCGGCGGCGATCTTCCGGTTTAACGCCTCGACCAGCGCCGGTTCGGCCGGGCGGACGCCTTGATGCGTCTCCGGGCAGCAGAGGATTTTCAACAGGTCAGGATCGGGCATGGGAGCGGGTTAGTTTTTGATCGCGCGTTGCGCCGCCTCGTAAACCTGTTTGAGCGGCACATTTTTCTCGGCGGCCAGCTGGCGACACGATTCGTATTCCGGCGTCGCGTGCAGCCGCCGGCCGTTCAAGGTGCCCAGTTTCACCTTCACGTCGCCGAACGAGGTCCGGACCGTGACAAATTCGCGCCGCAACTTGCGCCGTTCCGCGGCGTGGCGGCGCACGCCAAAGGCGCTGGTCTCGCGCAGGATCAGTTCGCTGAACCGGTCGGCGTCCGCCGCGGCGCACAACACCGTCAGCAGCACGCCGGGCCGGTTCTTCTTCATCTGGACGGGCGTGTGAAAAACATCCAGCGCGCCCGCGGCCATCGCCTGCCCGGTGAAATGGCCGAGAATCTCCGCGTTGATGTCGTCGAGGTTGGTTTCCAATACCGCGATGGTGTCGCTCTCCCAGTCGAGTGCGGAAGGCGGAGCGCGGAGTGCGGCATCACTCTCGCCGAGCACAGCGCGCACCACGTTCGGGCGCGTTTGATTGTCGCGGGTGCCCAGGCCGTAGCCGATTTTTTCGGCGACCAGACCCTGCATGGGGCCGAATGACCCAACGAACTCGGCCAGCAACGACGCGCCGGTCGGCGTGACCAGTTCGTGCGGCTCGTCGCATTGGGACACCGCGACGCCGCGCGCGCCGAGAATCTCCAGCGTGGCCGGTGCGGGCAGGGGAAACCGCCCGTGCGCGCAATCAATCCAGCCTGTGCCCTCGACGACCGGCGCCGCCAGCACGCGCGGCCGGCCGAGCATTTCCAACGCGACGCACCCGCCGACAATATCCACTATGGAATCCACCGCGCCGACTTCGTGGAAATGGACTTCCTCGGGCGGGTGGCCGTGAATTTTTCCCTCCGCGTCGGCGATGCGACGGAACACGGCGACGGCCTTTTGCTTCACCCAGTCCGAAAGCGTGCTCGAATGGATCAGCTTCTTGATGTCGGCAAAATTCCGTCCGTGCGCGTGCCCGTGAGCGTGGTGATGGTGGTCTTCAACGAACTGTGTTTCGCATTTCTCGGTCTTGCTGCCCCGCTTGAGCTTGAGCACGGCATGGAACTCGTGCGGCTCCGGCAGTTGGGCGGTGGCTTCGAGGTAATCGCCCTGCTGCTTGAACTGAAACGCCTGGCGTTTCTTTCCATCGCGGACGGTCTCGAGTGTGATGGCGCGGGCGGCGGGCGTGTTCACGGCGTGGCCATCGGCGTCAAAGAAGTAGAGGCGGAAGCGCGGCGGAACGTTTATCTCGAAGACGCTCAACTCGACGCGGCCCAACGAACTTTCCACCAGTGGACCGCCGTGGGGGCCGTGCGATTGGCTTTCGAGATGGTCGTGGTGAGGCCCGCCGTGTTCGTGCGCATGGCCGTGGTCCGCTTCGTGTGCGGGGTCGTGTCCGTGGTCGTGAGTGTGAAGGTGCGTGTGTTCGTGCGTGTGTGTTGCCGCGTCGTGGCTGTGCTCGTGCGTGTGGGTGTGAGCGTGCTCGTGGTCGTCGTGACAGAGGTGGACATCAAACTTGACGCCCGCGATGCCCATCTTCTGACCGCGGGCCATGTGCAGGTGGCAGCCGTCGAGGTGGAGTTTTTCGAGTTCGCGCTCCAGCTTGTGGAAATCCACGCCCAGGTCGAGCAGCGCGCCAAGGAACATGTCGCCGCTCAGCCCGCTGAAGATGTCGAGATATAATGTTTTCATCGAGGTATGAGTTATGAGTTATGAGTTATGAGTGATGAATAGTTTGCGGCGACCGGGTGGTTTTCATACCTCATACCTCATCCTTCATACCTTCACTTGCGAGCGCATTAATTTGCGCCGCGGCATATCCTGCGCCGAAGCCATTGTCAATGTTGACCACCGTCACGCCGCTGCTGCAACTGTTCAACATGCTCAACAGCGCGGTCACGCCGCCCAGGTTCGCGCCGTAGCCCACGCTTGTCGGCACGGCGATCACCGGTTTGTTGACCAAACCGGAGACGACGCTCGGCAGGGCGCCTTCCATGCCGGCCACGGCCACGATGACGTTCGCGCGCTGGATCGTTTCCAGCCGGCCCAGCAGCCGGTGCAGGCCGGCCACGCCGACGTCGAAGAGGCGCTCGACGCGATTGCCCATGATTTCGGCGGTGACGGCGGCCTCCTCGGCCACGGACAGGTCGCTGGTGCCGGCGCACAGGACGGCGATGAAGCCGGGGCGCCGGGGGAGCGGCCGTTTCTCGATGGTCACGCAGCGGGCGGCTTCATGATGAATGGCGCGCCGGAATTTTTTGCGCAAGGCGCGGGCGTGTTCGGCGGTGATGCGCGTGACGAGCAACCGTTGCTCACACGCATAAATCTTTTCCACGATCTGGACCACCTGTGCGGGCGTTTTGCCGGAGCCGAAGATGACTTCGGGAAAGCCTTTGCGCAGCGCGCGGTGCGTGTCCACCTGCGCGAAGCCCAGGTCGGCCACGGGCGCCGCTTGAAAGGCGCGGAGCACGCGTTCGCGGCTGACCTTGCCGGCGCGAAATTTTTCGAGTAGCTGGATGGCTTCGGTGGCCGTCACGAGGCGAAGATGCCACGCCCGTTGAAATTTGAAACCTTAAATCGTCGCCGCCCTTCAGTGGTGGCGGTGATGGTGGTGGAACAGGCGCTCGCGGTTCTGGTAGAGATACCAGACAATGATCACATTGATGATCGTAACGAGCGCCACCGCCGACGAATAATTGTGGATGAGTTCGAAAACCTCAATCGGAATGAAGAACGCGGATTCGCCGATGGCCAGCCAGCCGGCCCAACCGACGCGAAAAATCATGCCGACACCTTCGACCAGCGAAAAAAGGCTGTAAAACAAGGTGGCCGCCGCCGTCCACAGCACGTTGGCTTCGGTGAGCTGGCCGACCTTCAGGGCGAGATCGGAAAAGAACCTGTTGTCGGGATGGACGCGCAGGAAATGCATGAGGTCGGCGAACTCCTGCGGCAGGTCATTGTCCGACAAGGCATAAGCCACGAACGCCAGCGCCGCGAACAACGAGCCTTTGAGCAGCTTGAACGCAATGATGACGTAGAGCGTGGGCGCTCTTTTCTGGAAGGCCTCTTCGGTCATCGGATTTTTTCCAGCAACCGCGGCAACAACTCGGCGGTCTTCACGCGGTCCTGCTTCATCGTGTCGCGATCGCGCAACGTGACGGTGTCCTTCAATTCCGCGCCGCTTTCGCCCAGTGTGTCGAAATCAATCGTGACGCCGAACGGCGTGCCGGCCTCGTCCTGGCGACGGTAGCGGCGGCCGATGGCGCCGGCTTCGTCGTAGAAGACCGTCATGTGCGGACGCAGCAGGTCACGCACTTCCTTCGCTTTCTGGACGAGTTCGGGCCGGTTCTTGAGCAGCGGGAACACGGCCACTTTGATCGGCGCGATGCGCGGATGGAATTTCATCACGACGCGTTGCTCGAGTTCGCCCTTTTCGTTGGGTGCCTGATCTTCACCATAGGCGTTGCAGATAAGCGCGAGGACGAGGCGGTCCACGCCGGCGCTCGGCTCGATGACGTGCGGGATGTATTTCGTTTTGGCCTCCTCGTCGAAATACTCCATGGATTTGCCGCTGAACTTCTGGTGCTGCGAGAGGTCGAAATCGCCGCGCGCGGCGATGCCTTCGAGTTCCTGCGTGCCGAAGGGGAAGTTGAATTGAATGTCCACGCAAGCCTTGGCGTAATGGGCCAGCTCGTTCTTCTCCCGGCTTTGCCAGTAACAGCTCAACGACTCCGCCGGCAGCCCGATGCTGTGATACCACTTCAATCGTTGGTCGAGCCAGTAGCGGTGCCACATCTCCCAGCCCCAATTCGACTGCGGCTCGTTCGGAGTCCCGGCTTTAGCCGGTCCGGAACCGCCTGAAGGCGGAACTCCAAACGCTTCCGCCGCCGTTGCCACGGGACCGGCGAGCTTTGCCACGACTTCGTCGGGCCGGATGAAGAACTCCAGTTCCATCTGCTCGAACTCGCGCGAGCGGAATGTGAAGTTGCGCGGCGTGACTTCGTTGCGGAACGCCTTGCCCATTTGCGCGATGCCGAAGGGCACCTTCTGGCGTGACGTTTCGAGCACGTTCTTGAACTGCACGAAGATGGCCTGGGCCGTTTCGGGGCGGAGGTAGGCGGTATTTTCTTCAGACTCAATCGGTCCGACAATGGTTTTGAACATCAAGTTGAATGCGCGCGCGTCCGTTTTTTCACCGTGGCACTCGCTGACCATTTTGCTGGGCTTCTGCGGGCATGGAATTTCGCCCGTCTGATCGGCTCGAAAACGGCCTTTGCACGTTTTACAGTCAATCATCGGGTCGGAAAACGTCGAGACGTGACCGCTGGCCTCCCAGATTTTCGGGTGCATGATGATGGTGGCTTCGAGGCCCACGACGTCGTCGCGCTGCTGGGTCATGCTGCGCCACCATAGTTCTTTGACGTTGCGCTTGAGCTCGGCGCCCAGCGGGCCGTAGTCCCAAAAGCCGTTGATGCCGCCGTAGATTTCCGAGGATTGGAAAATGAAACCGCGCCGTTTGCAGAGGGAGACGATTTTCTCCATCAAAACGTTTTCTGTTGGCTCGGCCATAGGGTGCGGAGTGTTTGCGAAGGGCCAAACGGTGTCAAGGAAGCGCATCGCTCAGTGGTGTCTTAATCTTGATCCTCGTCGTAATCTTAATCGCTTGCCGGTCAGATTATGATCAAGAGAAAGATTAAGATCAAGACACTACCCATTGCCGAAGGCGCGGGGTTTGTTCGCACCCCTGCCGTCCGTCGTCTGCGCGCCTTGGGACCGGGGTAATTTCGCGCTTGCCGCTGTTTCGCGACGCGATACCTTCCGAAAATGAGCGCGACCAACAATCAGTTCTCCCTCTCCTGCACAGCCTCAAAAAAACCATTTCCTGTCGTTTCAAAAAGTTTGGCGAGTGGATCCAGCAACCACCGGCCAAGGTGGACATGTCGCAGGTGAAACCCATCACCGACATGTCGCCCGACGAGCGATACAAAGGCGCCCAGGGCGGCTTGTATCCCGAAGGCAGGAACGTGCGCCCGGCCAATCACACCACCGCGGGCCTGGCACTGTCCCAGCAGATTCAACCGCTCGACAAAGAGGGCGAACCGAACGCCGACGGCAAGGTCGTCCTGTTGACGATCGGCATGAGCAACACGCAACAGGCCTCGAGCGGGTTACTGAGGATGGCGAAGAAGGAAACCGATTTGAACCCCAAACTGGTGCTCGTCAACGGCGCGCTGGGAGGCATGGTGGCCAACCGCATCCAGACCCTCGACGGCAACAAAACTTATAGCAACGGCAAGAACATCAAGTGTTGGCCGTACGTGGACGAGCAACTGGGCAAGGCCGGCGTAACGCGGCCGCAGGTGCAGGCCATCTGGCTCAAGCAAGCCGACCCCGGCCCCACGCTGCCCTTTCCCGACCACGCGAAACTCTTGCAGGAGGAGCAGGTCAAGATTCTGCACATCTTGCACGACCGTTTCCCCAACCTGAAGCTGCTCTATCTGTCGAGCCGCATTTACGGCGGTTGGGCCAAAATGCGGCTCAATCCCGAACCGTATGCCTGCGAATCCAACTTCTCGGTGAAATGGCTGATCGAGCAGCAACTCAAAGGCGACGCTGAATTGAATTTTGATCCGGGCAAGGGCGCGGTCAAATCGCCATGGCTGAGCTGGGGGCCGTATCTGTGGGCCAACGGCACGACGCCACGCACCGACGGCTTCTTCTACGTGGAAAGCGACTTGCGCGAGGACGATCGCACACACGAGTCGGAGCAAGGCCAGGACAAGGTCGGGCGCGAACTGGTCAACTTCTTCAAGGCCGACCCGACCAGTCGGGGTTGGTTTACGTCCGAGGCGAACTCACGGGCCAGTCGTTAGAATTGGTTTCATAAGGTGGGATCCCGCCTCGGCGGGATCGAGCCGTTAGTTGAATTCAAATGCGAACTCGGCTCGACGGAGTCTCGCCCCACCGTGGTTGGCCTTATGAAGCCGCTTCTGACGATTACAGGACACTACGCGGTCTTCTGCCCGGCGCGGAGGCGTCGGATGATTTTTCGGTGGGCGCTGGTGAACGCCAGTTTTTCCAGTGCGGCGAATCTGCGCCAACAACCGATCGCGTTCCCGGTTTTTACGGGGCCAATCATTTTGGCGCGGTGGACTTCCAAAGTCATCCGGTAGCGTGTAATGGTGTGGCGGAGGCGAAACAGTGGAAGCCGTTCAACGCGGATAGAGCCAGGAAGGCTGCCCAGCCCGAATATTTCGCACGCCGATTGAATCGGCGTCAACCTGTAGCCGCCGACGTGAGGAGGCGGATTCGGCGGGGGGTTGCAAAGGTCCGTCTCCTCACGTCGGCGGCTACGAGGTTTGTCAGCGGAGACTTCGAAGTTGGGAAATTCCCAGAGACGGGCGTTGACCACGCCGGCGGGCCGCTGGCGGACGAACCAACAGCCATTCTTCTCAATGACCAGCACAACGAACCGGCGGGCGGTGGCGGGAGCGCGACGGCGCAGGTTCGGCAGTTGCCCGACCAAGCCGGAACGAAGGGCGACGCAATGCCGTCGGAGTGGGCACGCTGCGCACCTCGGTTGTTTGGGTGTGCAAACGGTGGCGCCGAGTTCCATCAGGGATTGATTGAGCGCGGAGCAGGGGCCGGAGAGATACAGTTTTAAGTTTTTAGTTTTTAGTTTTGAGTTGGGGAAGGGGGCGGCGTGGGCGACGAGTTGTCCGGCGAGCTGCCAGAGTTTTTCGTTCGTTGCTTTGTCATGTGGGTCGTCGCGGATGCCGAACACGCGTGTCAGGACGCGGATCACGTTGCCGTCGAGGATGGCGGCCGGTTGATTGAAAGCGATGCTGCCAATCGCGCCGGCGGTGTAGCGCCCGATGCCGGGCAGGGCCAGCATTTCGTCGAACCGGTCGGGAAAACGGCCCGCATGTTTTTGCACGATGATTTGCGCGGCTTGCTGAAGGTTCCGCGCGCGGGTGTAATAGCCGAGACTTTCCCAGAGCTTGAGGATTCGTTCGGGTCGTGATTTGGCAAGGGCATGAACCGTCGGCAGTTCGCGCATCCAGCGCTCGAAATAGGGGATGACGGTTTTCACCTGCGTTTGCTGGAGCATGATTTCGGAAATCCAGATCGCGTAGGGATCGCGTCCCGCCGCGCGGGTCCGCCACGGGAGGGCGCGGGCGTTGGGCGTGAACCAGTGCAGGAGAGCCTCCACCAGCCGCCGGCCTTTCGCGGCCGCCGGCCTTTGACTCCTGACTTTGGACTGTCGCGCGCGCTCCACAGTTGCGCAGCCTAAGCCAACCGCCTACGATGACACGCACTTTGTGAAACCGTTGACCAGTTACACCTGCAAACTGACCGGGGCGCAGGCCGCCGCACTGAAAGGTCATCTGGCGAACCACGACTTTGAGTTTCGGGACGTGCCGTACGCAAAGTTCGCGGCGGCCAACGACAAGCTCAATGCGGTTTTTTACGAAAGTGGCAAGCTGGTGCTGCAAGGGAAGGGGACGCAGGAGTTCATTGAGTTTGTCCTGGAACCGGAGATTCTCAAGGAGGCCCGGCTGGGCTACGAAGCGGTTTTGAACCCGGAACTGCTCTTGCCACGGCTGGGCGTGGACGAAAGCGGCAAGGGCGATTTTTTCGGGCCACTCTGTGTGGCGGGCGTTTATGTGAACGAGAAAGTGGTCAAGTTGTGGCAGGACGCCGGCATCCGCGACTCCAAAAACATTTCCAGCGACAGGAAAATCGGCGAGCTGGCGAAGTTGATCCGCGACACGCCCGGCTGTGTCACCACGGCGGTGCCAATCGGCAACGAGGCTTACAACCGGCTTTATAAAAAAATGGGCAGTGTGAACAAAATCCTGGCCTGGGGCCATGCGCGGGTGATCGAGAATCTGATGGGCCAGAGGCACCGGATGCAGCCTCCGCCGGTGCGCGCCATCAGCGACCAGTTCGCGGCCAGTAAAGAGGTCGTGGCCGGTGCGCTGTTGAGCCTGGGCCGTGAGATCGAACTGGTGCAGCGCCACAAGGCGGAGGCGGACCTGGCGGTGGCGGCGGCGTCCATTTTGGCCCGGCACGAGTTCGTGACGCGGCTGGCAGGCCTGGAAAAGGAGTTTGGAATGAAATTGCCGAAAGGCGCTTCGTCGGCCGTTGACGTTGCGGCTAAGGAGTTTGTGGACAAACTTGGCGCAGAAGCACTGGGCAAAGTCAGCAAAACGCACTTTCGGACGTCGTTCCGGGCACAGGGGCTGCCGGAACCGCCCAAAATCGAATGGAAAAGGAGGGGTTTTGGCCTCCCGAAACAGAAATAAAAAAAGTCATAAAACCCATTGACACTGATTTGGTTATTTTCTATTTTGTGCCTGTCGGTGGATCGTGAAAAACTAAGTTAGGCATCCTGCCGTTAACTTTTTTGGTTCAAAAAAGTTAAGCTGAGGGTGTTTTGTCGTTTTCAGGTCTCAGGATTGCGAAGCAATTGGCCGGTGCCCATGTAGCTCAGCTGGCAGAGCGCGTCCTTGGTAAGGACGAGGTCATCAGTTCAATCCTGATCATGGGCTCCAGCTTTTTAAGCGAAAAAACTCAAACAAAACCAGGAATCGCAATGGCAAAAGAAGCCTTTCAGAGAACAAAACCTCACGTTAACATTGGCACGATCGGTCACGTGGACCACGGCAAATCCACACTCACGGCGGCCATCGTCGCCACGCAGGCGCGAAAAGGATTGGCCAAGCCGATCTCTTACGCGGACATCACCAAGGGCGGGACGGTGCGCGACGCGACCAAGACTGTGACCATTGCGGTGTCGCACGTCGAATATGAGAGTGCGGCCCGGCACTATGCGCATGTGGATTGCCCAGGCCACGCCGATTACGTCAAGAACATGATCACCGGCGCGGCCCAGATGGACGGCGCCATCCTGGTGGTCAGCGCGGCGGACGGCCCCATGCCGCAAACCCGCGAACACATCCTGCTGGCCCGCCAGGTGGGCGTGCCGGCGATTGTCGTTTTCCTCAACAAAGTGGACCTGGTGGACGACAAGGAACTGCTTGACCTGGTCGATATGGAAATCCGCGATCTGCTCAACAAATATCAATTCCCCGGCGACAAGACGCCGGTCATTCGCGGCAGCTCCACCGAGGCCTTGGCCGGCAAACCCGAAGGCGAGAAGGCCGTCCAGGAACTGCTCGACGCGGTGGACAGCTTTATTCCGCTGCCGCCCCGCGAAGTGGACAAGCCGTTTCTGATGTGCATCGAAGACGTGTTCAACATTGAAGGCCGCGGCACGGTGGTGACCGGTCGCGTGGAACGGGGCGAACTGATCAAGATGTCCGATGTCGAAATCGTCGGCTTGAAGGACACCCGCAAAACTGTCGCCACCGACATCGAAATGTTCCGCAAGCTGCTCGACAAGGCCAGCGCGGGCGACAATGTCGGCGTGCTGCTGCGCGGCACTAAAAAGGACGAAGTTGAACGCGGCATGGTGCTGGCCAAACCCGGCTCGATCAAGCCGCACACGAAATTCAAGGCCGAGGTGTACGTCCTCTCGAAGGAAGAAGGCGGCCGGCACACGCCCTTTTTCACCAAGTATCGTCCGCAGTTTTACTTCCGCACCAGCGATGTGACGGGCACCGTCACATTGCCGCAGGGCGTCGAAATGGTGATGCCGGGCGACAACGTCTCGGTGGACATTGAGTTGATCGCGGCGGTCGCGATGGAAAAGGGCCTGCGCTTCGCCATCCGCGAAGGCGGCCGCACCATCGGCGCCGGTCGCGTCAGCGAGATAACAGCTTAACCTGAATACGGGAACCTGGAGCGCGGGGTTGTGCCTCGGCTCCGGTTTTTTGTCCCCTGAAAGGTTTGTGATTTAACATGGCTTAGGGCGGTAGCTCAATTGGTAGAGTAGCGGTCTCCAAAACCGTCGGTTGGGGGTTCGAGTCCCTCCCGCCCTGCCAACCGGTTGATGCCGGAGGGGTGGCAGAGTGGTCTAACGCGACGGTCTTGAAAACCGTTTTGGCTTAACCGCCAACGGGGGTTCGAATCCCTCCCCCTCCGCCAGCCGTATGGGAATAGGGTTTGGTGTCTGGGGTCTGGGGTCTGGATCCCCAGACCCTAAACCCTAAATCCCAGACCCGAATTTATGAAAGAGTACGGATATTTGATCTGGATCGGCATCGCGGCCGTGGTCTTTGTCGTCTTATGGCGCAAAGGCCAGTTGGGCCGGCTCTCCAATTACTGCCTGGAGACCCGCGACGAGTTGAGAAAATGCACCTGGCCCACGTTCGCCGAGTTGCGAGGCTCGACGGTGGTGGTGATGATATCCACCGTCCTGCTGGGGGGCTTCACCATGGGGGTGGATTTTGTGCTCGCGATGTTGGTGCGGTTGATCACGCAGCTTAAATTTTAGCCATACCATGCACACACAGTGGTTCGTCATACACACCTTGTCCGGGCAGGAACAAAAGGTCAAAGAGAGCATTGAAAAACGCCTCAAGACCGAGGAAATGGGCGACTACATCAAAGAAGTCCTGCTGCCGATGGAAAAGGTGGCCGAAGTGCGTGGCGGAAAAAAAACCGTCACGACGCGCAAGCTCTATCCGGGCTACGTGTTCGTGGACATGGTGCTGCTGGACGAGAACAACCGGATCGTGGAAAAGCCGTGGTATTTCATCCGCGAAACCCAGGGGATCATCGGGTTCGTGGGCGGGGAGCGGCCCAGCGCGACGCCAGCTGAGGAAATCGCGGTGATCAAGGCGCAGATAAGCGATTCCGAAGATCACGAAAAGCCGAAGGTGAACTTTGAAATCGGCGAAACAATCAAGATCAATGACGGGCCGTTCCTGAATTTCAGCGGGGTGATCGAAGAAATCGAACCGAACCGGGGCAAACTCAAAGTGACGGTGAACATTTTCGGGCGCAATACGCCTGTGGAACTGGAATACTGGCAGGTGGAGAAAGCGTGATTCGGGTCTGGGATTCAGGGTTTAGGGTCTGCGGACCCAGACCCAAGACCCCAGACCCCAGACCCTAGACCCGATATGGCAAAGAAGAAAACAGGTGAAATCAAACTGCAGATCGTCGGGGGCCAGGCGAATCCGGCGCCGCCCGTAGGCCCCGCGCTGGGCCAGCACGGGGTGAACATCATGGCGTTCTGCAAGGAGTTCAACGCGGTGACGCGGGAGCAGCCTGGGATGGTGATCCCGGTGGTGATCACGGTGTACCAGGACAAGAGCTTCACGTTCATCACCAAGACGTCGCCGGCCTCGGTGCTGCTCAAAAAAGCGGCGGGCATCGCGACGGGGTCGAAGGAGCCAAACAAGGAAAAGGTGGGCAAAGTGACGCGCCAGCAGGTGCAGGACATTGTCAAACTCAAAATGAAAGACTTGAACGCCACCACCGAAGAAGCGGGCTTCCGTATCGTGGCCGGCACGGCGCGCAGCATGGGCATCGATGTCGTGGGATAATTGAGGCGAGAGAAAATGATTAAGAAGACGATTAAGAACACGAGACCCATGCGCGTTTTTCCCCATACGGATCTTAAACTTGACGGGCGTTGAGAGCAGAACAACCGCGGCAGAGCCATAAACACGTTCGCACCGCAACAAAACCAAATGCCAAGCAAAAGATACAAAAAAGCGCTCGAACAGGTGGATAAAAAGAAACTGTATCCACTCAATGCAGCCGTGGAAATTTTGAATAAATTCCCCAAGGCGAAGTTCAATGAATCCGTCGAGATCGCCATGCGCCTGGGCGTGGACCCCAAGCAATCCGACCAGATGGTCCGCGGCACCGTCCCGCTCCCCCACGGCAGCGGCAAGACCGTCCGCGTGCTGGTCTTCGCCAAACCCGGAGAGGTGGCGGAAGCGGCGCGCGCGGCCGGGGCCGAATTCGTCGGCTTTGAAGACATGATAAAAAAATGCACCGAAGGCTGGGTGGATTTCGATGTTGCCATTGCCACGCCCGATGCCATGTCCGAAGTCCGCAAGCTGGGCAAGGTGCTCGGGCCGCGGGGTCTGATGCCCAATCCCAAGACCGGCACCGTCACCGAGGACACCGCCAAAGCCGTCAAGGAAGTCAAGGCCGGCCGCGTCGAATTCAAGATCGACAAGTCCGGCAACATTCACGTGCTGGTCGGCAAATGCTCCTTCACACCCGACCAACTCGCCGAAAACGTCCGCTCGGTCATACACGCCGTGGCCAAGTCGCGCCCTGCCAGCGTCAAAGGCACCTTCCTGCAAAGCTGCGCCCTCTCGGCCACCATGAGTCCGCCCGTGCGGATTGACCTGAAGGAATTCGCCATCACCCACTGAGCGAGCCATGTAACCTTGCAACTCATTTAACGTTGTAACTCTTTCCCAACCATGCGCGCCGAAAAAAAACTCATCACTGCCGAATACGTCAACCGGCTCAACGCCTCGCCGTATTTTCTCGTCGTGGATTACCGCGGCCTGACCGTCGGCCAGTTCACCGAACTGCGCAAACGGCTCCATCGAGCCGGTTCGGAAGTTCACGTCGTCAAGAATTCCATCTTCCGCCTGGCCGCCCGCGAGGCGGGCCTGGCCGATTTGTCCGGCTCGCTGGCGGGCCAGATGGCGGTGGTCACCGGCCAGCGCGATGTCGCCTCCGCCGCCAAGGCCGTCAAAACTTTCCAGTCCGAGTTTGAAAGACCGAAAATCAAGTTCGGCTATCTCAAGGACCAGCGCATGGAGGCCGACGAGATCAAGGCCCTGGCCGATTTGCCGTCGCTCGAAGTGTTGCGCGGAAGATTATTGGGCGTGTTCCAGGCGCCGGCGACCCGGCTGGTGCGGCTGCTCCACACCCCGGCCAGCCAGCTGGCGCGCGTGCTGCAAGCCCGCGTGGACAAGGTCGCCTGAGACATGACGAATTTACAACGAACAGATTTCCCCGCCGCACCAAACCCGGCGGGGACGAACACCAACAAACCACAACAAAGTAAATCGTCGGTTCACAGGCCGTGAACTCAAACCCTCTGCGGCCGCGGAGGACGACGAGACGAAAGGCAACATGGCTGACTTAGCTGTATTAGTCGAACAATTGGGCAAGCTCACGGTGGTGGAAACCGCCGAGCTGGTGAAACAACTCGAAACCGCCTGGGGTGTCTCGGCGGCCGCTCCGGTGGCCATCGCGGCGGCCGGATCGGCTGGCGGCGCGGCGGCTCCGGCTGCGGAAGCCAAAACTGCTTTTGACGTGATCCTCCTCTCGGCCCCGGCCGACAAGAAGATCGCTGTCATCAAGGCGGTGCGGGAAGTCAAGGCCGGCCTCGGCCTGGCCGAAGCCAAGGCGCTGGTCGAAGGCGCGCCCAAGCCCGTGCTCGAAGGCGCGAACAAGGCCGACTCCGACAACGCCAGAAAGAAACTCGAAGAAGCTGGTGCGAAAGTGGAAGTCAAATAAGTGATTTGTCACCGGAGTGGGCGGCGGGCCACCCCGCCGCCCCGCTTCTAATCCAAACGTCGCCACCAAACATAACGAAATCAAAACCCTGAGTCAGGTCGGATTCAAATCGAACAGCCCTCGGGCGGGTTCCACGCCGGAACGCGTGGCAACCGGCCTGTTGTCGTTCGCAGTCAACCAAATGGCCGGCGCCGCCGCCGGCCGCGGATGAGAGGTCCCCATGCCATCGCGAGCCATTGAACGTATCAACTTCGGAAAAATCAAAGAGGTCATCGCCCCGCCCAACATGATCGAATTGCAGGTCGATTCCTACCTGGAATTCTTGCAAGCCGATGTGCCCCCGAAGAAACGCCAGAAAAACACCGGCCTCGAAGCGGTCTTCCACGAGGTCTTCCCCATTAAAAGCTACGACGAGAAGTCGGAGCTTAACTATGACAGTTACGAGATCGGCGAACCCAAGCTCGACTGGCTCGAATGCCTGCGCGAAGGGCTGACCTACGGCGCGCCCTTGCATGTGACCTTCAAACTCAAGGAAGAAAAAGGGACCAAAGAGGAACAGGTCTTCATGGGCGAATTGCCGCTCATGACCCCGCAGGGCACCTTCGTCATCAACGGCGCCGAGCGCGTCATCGTCAGTCAGCTCCATCGCTCGCCCGGCCTGGCCTTCGAAGCCACCCAGCACGCGAACGGCAAAACGCTCCATTCCTTCCGCATCATCCCTGACCGCGGCTCCTGGTACGAAGCGCAGTTCGACACCAGCGATTTGCTCTACGTCTATCTGGACCGCAAAAAACGCCGCCGGAAATTTCTGACGACGACATTCTTCCGCGCGCTCGCCAATTTCGACGCCAAAGACGGGGGAGATAAGAAAACCGGATCGGACCTGGAAATCCTCAAGCTCTTTTACGAAATCGAGGAAATGTCCCTCAAGGCCGCCGAGGCCCTGGACGACATCCAGAACAAAGTCCTGATCGAAGACGCCGTGGATCCGGACAAGAGCATCGTCGTCGCCCGCGCCTTCGAGCCGCTCTCCAAGGCCGTCGTCAAGCAGATCGGCGAATTGGGCGTCCACAAAATCAAAGTCGTGGACACCACCGTGGACGACGGCATCATCATCAAATGCCTCAAAAAGGACCCGACCAAAAACGAGGAGGAGGCGTTGAAGGACATTTACCGCCGCCTGCGTCCCGGTGACCCGCCCACCGCCGCCAACGCCAGGGCGCTGATCAAACGGCTGTTCTTTGACCCCAAACGCTACGATCTGGGCCGCGTGGGCCGTTACAAAATCCGGCAAAAACTCGGCCTCAAAGGCGACGATGACACGCGCGTCCTCACCAAGGAAGACCTCGTGGCCGCCACCAAGTATCTCCTGCGCCTCAAAAAAGGCGAAGGCAGCCTCGATGACATTGATCACCTCGGCAGCCGCCGCATCCGCACGGTCGGCGAATTGCTCGCCAACCAGTGCCGCGTCGGCCTGGCCCGCACCGAGCGCCTCGTCAAAGAGCGCATGACCTTGTTCGACCAGGGCATGGACTCCATGACGCCCCAAAAGCTCATCAACCCCAAGGCGCTCTCGGCCGTCATCCGCGATTTCTTTGGCCGCAGCCAGCTCAGTCAGTTCATGGATCAGATCAATCCGCTGGCCGAATTGACCCACAAACGCCGCCTCTCCGCCCTCGGACCCGGCGGGTTGTCGCGCGACCGCGCCGGCTTCGAAGTCCGCGACGTGCATCCTTCGCACTACGGGCGCATCTGCCCGGTCGAAACGCCGGAAGGCCCCAACATCGGCCTCATCGCTTCGCTGGCGACCTTCGCCCGTGTCAACGATTTCGGCTTCATCGAAACGCCTTACCGCAAAGTCGAAAAGGGCCGCGTCACCGGCCATATTGATTACCTCACCGCCGACCGCGAGGAACAATTCATCGTCGCCCAGGCCAACGCGCCGCTTGATGAAAGGGGCCATTTCACCACCGAGCGCGTCATGTGCCGCTGCAAGGGCGACTTCATTGATGTCGAGCCGGCGCGGGTGGATTACATGGACGTGTCGCCCAAGCAACTCGTCTCTGTTGCGGCCGGTTTGATCCCCTTTCTGGAGCACGACGACGCCAACCGTGCCCTGATGGGTTCCAACATGCAGCGCCAGGCCGTGCCGCTGCTGGTGACAGAATCGCCGCTCGTGGCCACGGGCCTGGAAGACCGGGTCGCGCGCGACTCCCGCGCCGTGATCGTGGCCGAGGAAAGCGGCAAGGTCGCCTCCGTGACCGGCAGCCAGATTGTCATCACCCGCGACGGCAAACTCCCGGAAGGCAAGAAAAAAATCAAACACAGCCCGGAGGAGGATCTCTACGTCTATCATGTGCGCAAATTCATGCGCTCCAACGCGGCCACCTGCATCAATCAGAAAATCATCGTCGCCAAGGGTGACCACGTGAAAAAAGGCCAGATCATCGCCGACGGCCCCTGCACCTCCGAGGGCGAACTGGCGCTGGGCCGCAACGTCCTGTGCGCCTTCATGCCTTGGAACGGCTACAACTTCGAGGACGCCATCCTCATCAGCGAACGCATCGTCAAGGAAGACATCTTCACCTCCATCCACATTGACGAATTCGAAGTCGGCGCCCGTGACACCAAGCTCGGCCCCGAAGAAATCACCCGCGACATCCCCAATCTCGGCGAGGAAGCTCTCAAAAATCTCAGCGCCGATGGCGTCATCCGCGTCGGCGCCGAGGTCAAGCCAGGCGACATCCTCGTCGGCAAGATCACGCCCAAGTCCGAGACCGAACTGGCGCCCGAAGAGCGGCTGCTGCGCGCCATTTTCGGCGAGAAGGCCGCCGACGTGAAGGACACCTCGCTGAAGGTCCCCTCCGGCACCTACGGCATTGTCATGGACGTGAAGGTCTCCTCCAAAAAAGAAGGGGATAAATCCTCCACCAAAGTCTCGCCCACCGAAGCCAAGAAACACGCCAAACAGGCCGAGGACGATTACAAGGTCAAACTCGAGGAACTGCGCGAGCAGCTCACCGAGGCGTTGAGCAACATCCTGCTGGGCGAAAAAATCCCGCTCGACGTCGTGAACTCCGAGACCGGCGAGATTATCATTCCCGCCAACCGGAAAATCACCAAAACACTCCTCCGCAAGCTCGCTTCGGTGTACGACCGGATCGAAATCGACCCCTCGCCCATTCGCATCAAGATCAACGAAATCATCGGCACCTTCAAAAAGAAGTTCGACGACCTGCAAATGCACCGCGACGAGGAAATGCACCGCGTGGACACCGGCGACGATGTGGATCCCGGCATCATCAAGTCGGTCAAGGTCTATATTGCCTCCAAGCGCAAGCTCTCCGTCGGTGATAAAATGGCCGGGCGCCACGGCAACAAGGGCGTGGTCGCCAAGATCGTCGCCGACGAAGACATGCCTTACCTTGCGGACGGAACGCCGGTGGAAATCGTGCTCAACCCGCTGGGCGTGCCCTCGCGCATGAATGTCGGCCAGGTGTTGGAAACGCACCTGGGCTGGGCCGCCAAACTGCTCGGCCTGCGCTTCGCCACGCCGGTGTTCGACGGCATCAAGGAAAAGGAAATCCGCAGCTACCTCAAGGAAGCCGGACTGCCGGACAACGCAAAAACCATACTGATCGATGGCCGCACCGGCGAATCGTTCGACCAGGAAATCGTGGTGGGCTACATCTACATGATGAAGCTGGGCCACCTGGTCGCGGACAAGATCCACGCGCGCGCCGTGGGTCCCTATTCGCTCGTCACCCAGCAGCCGCTCGGTGGCAAGGCGCAGTATGGCGGCCAGCGCTCCGGGGAAATGGAGGTCTGGGCCATGGAAGGCTATGGGGCGGCCTACACCCTGCAGGAGTTGTTGACCGTCAAGTCCGACGACGTGCAGGGCCGCACCCGCATATACGAGAGCATCGTCAAAGGGGACAACTCCCTGGAGGCCGGAGTGCCCGAATCCTTCAACGTGCTCGTCAAAGAAATGCAATCCCTGGGCCTGGACGTCAAAGTCGGCTACACCCATCCGCAGGAAAGCACCACGTTGCACGAGGCCGTGGCCGCGCTCAGCTAATCCCCCGCACCAAGTTATGAGGTATGAAATGCAACGTGCGTGTCAAATCTTCTCCTGCCTCATACCTCATAATTCATGCCTGCGGCGATCAACGAGCTTCCTTGGGAAACAAATCTCAATCAGTCAAGAGAACTAAAATATGATGCACACCAAAGACACCGCCCGCGAAATGCTCGGACTGGAGAAGGTCAACCAGGTGGATCACGTCGCCATCTCGGTCGCTTCCCCGGAAGCCATCCGCGCCTGGTCCAAAGGGGAAATCAAAAATCCGGAGACCATCAACTACCGCACCTTCAAGCCGGAAAAAGGCGGCTTGTTCTGCGAACGCATCTTCGGCCCCGTCAAGGACTGGGAATGTTCCTGCGGCAAATACAAGCGCATCAAACACCGCGGCGTCGTCTGCGACCGCTGCGGCGTGGAAGTGACCTTGTCGCGCGTGCGCCGCGAGCGCATGGGCCACATTGAGCTGGCGGTGCCCGTCTCGCACATCTGGTTTTTCAAGTGCATGCCCTCGCGCCTGGGCCTGATACTGGACATGACCGCGCGCAACCTGGAGCGGATCATATATTATGAGGATTACCTCGTGATAGACCCCGGATCCACGCCCTTGAAGGTGCATCAACTCTTGAGCGAACTGGAATATCGCGAGGCCAGGGAGACCTACGGCGCCACGGCGTTCGTGGCCAAAATGGGGGCGGAAGCCGTGCGCGAGGCCCTCGCCAACGTCAATCTGCCCAAGCAAATCGAACTGTTGCAGGAGGCCATGGGCGAAACCAAGAGCAAACAAATCCGCAAAAAAATCGCCAAGCGCATGAAACTCTTCCAGGGGTTCATCGGCTCCAAGAGCCGGCCCGAATGGATGGTGCTGATCGTGCTGCCCGTGGTGCCGCCGGACTTGCGGCCGCTGGTGCCGCTGGAAGGCGGGCGGTTCGCGACCTCCGACCTGAACGATCTGTACCGGCGGGTCATCAACCGGAACAACCGCTTGAAGAACCTGCTTTCCCTCAAGACGCCCGAGGTGATCATCCGCAACGAAAAGCGGATGTTGCAGGAGGCGGTGGATGCGCTCTTCGACAACGGGCGGCACGGGCGGGCGGTGACGGGGGCGGGCAACCGGCCGCTCAAATCCTTGAGCGCCATGCTGAAGGGCAAGAGCGGGCGCTTCCGGCAGACCCTGCTGGGCAAACGGGTGGATTATTCCGGGCGCTCGGTGATCGTCATCGGGCCGGAACTGAAGCTGCACCAGTGCGGGCTGCCCAAAAAAATGGCGTTGGTGCTCTTCGAGCCGTTCATCATCCGGCGGCTGAAGGAAATGGGCTACGTGCACACGGTGCGCTCGGCGAAGAAATTGATCGAGCGGCAGTCCCCCGAAGTGTGGGACATCCTGGAAGAAGTGACCAAGGGCCACCCGGTGCTGCTCAACCGCGCCCCGACGCTGCATCGGCTGTCCATCCAGGCCTTCGAGCCGGTGCTCATCGAAGGGGAAGCCATCCGCATCCACCCGCTGGTCTGCACCGCCTACAATGCTGACTTCGACGGGGACCAGATGGCGGTGCACGTGCCGCTCTCGGTGGAGGCGCAGTTGGAGGCGCGCCTGCTGATGATGGCGCCTAACAACATCTTCAGCCCCTCCAGCGGCAAGCCCATCATGACGCCCACGCAGGACATCACGCTGGGCTGTTATTATCTGACCGCCGAGCCGCGCGCCCACGGCGGAGGCGCGAGTGCGCGACACAAGAAACTCTTCGGCTCCAAGTCCGAAGTCCTGTTCGCCCAGGCCGACGGCGCCGCGACGACGCACGAAAAAATCCTGCTGGCCAACCCCGACCTCGGACGCAAGACCGTGTATGGTGACGCTGAAAAGAAGGTCGTCGAAACAACCGTCGGGCGCGTCGTCTTCAGCGAAGTGTGGCCCGAGGAATTGGGTTTCCCCAACCGTGTGGTCGGCAAGTCGCAATTGGGGGATCTGATCTGGAACTGTTACAAAATCTGCGGCCACGAAAAAACCGTCGTCACCCTCGACCGGTTGAAAGAACTTGGGTTCAGCGAAGCGACGCGCGCGGGCGTCTCCATCGGGATAGACGACATGATCATCCCGAAGGAAAAAACCCAGGAGATCGAAGCGGCGCAAAAGCAGATCAGCGAGGTGGACAAGCAGTATCGCAAAGGCGTGATCACGCCCGGGGAACGCTACAACAAGATCATAGACATCTGGACACACTGCACCGACCAGATCGCCAACGTGATGTTGAAAACGCTGGAACACAACCAGGGCAAGCGCGAATTCAACCCCGTCTGGCTGATGGTAGATTCGGGCGCGCGCGGCAACCGGCAGCAAGTGCGGCAGCTGGCCGGGGTGCGCGGGCTGATGGCCAAGCCCAGCGGGGACATCATCGAGAAGCCGATCCTGTCGAACTTCCGGGAGGGCCTGACGGTGCTGGAATACTTCATCTCGACACACGGGGCGCGCAAGGGCCTGGCCGACACGGCACTGAAGACGGCGGACTCCGGCTACATGACGCGCAAGCTGGTGGACGTGGCGCAGGACGTGATCATCCGGGAACTGGACTGCGGGACCTCCAACGGGATCTGGGTCAGCGCGATCTTTGAAGGCGAAGACGAAGTGGTGAAACTCAACGAACGACTGGTAGGCCGGTATTCGTGCGAGGACATACGGGACCCGAGCCGCCCGCGGAGCAGCCTGGTGAAAGCCAACGAGGAAATAGACGAGGAGAAAGCCAGGGCCATCGAAAAAGGCGGGCTGGAACGGGTGAAGATCCGCTCGGTGCTGACGTGCGAGAGCAAGCAAGGGATCTGCGTAGGGTGCTACGGGCGGAACCTGGCGACGGGCAACCCGGCCAAGCTCGGGGAGGCGGTGGGGATCATCGCGGCGCAATCCATCGGGGAACCCGGGACGCAGCTGACGATGCGCACGTTCCACATCGGGGGGACGGCGTCGCAGGTATTCAAGCAGCCGCAGATCAAGGCCAAGCACGACGGGAAGATCCGCTACAACGAATTACGGCTCGTGGAGCTAGAGGACGGGAACAACATTGTGCTGAACAAGAACGGGAGCATCTCGATCCTGGGGGAGGAGGGACGGGAACTGGAGGTGCACAACGTGGTGATCGGCTCGGTGATCTCGGTGGGAAGCGGGGAGCGGGTGAAGAAGGGGGAGACGTTCGTGCAATGGGACCCCTACAACGTGCCGATCCTGTCCGAGAAGGCGGGGCGCATCCGCTTCTCCGACATCATCGAAGGCGTGACGATGAAACAGGAAGTGGACGAGACGACGGCGCAGGAGGCGATGGTGATCATAGACCACAAGGAAGACCTGCACCCACAGATCAACATCCTCGACGAACAGGGCGAGCCGATCGCCAATTACCCCATCCCCTCCGGCGCCCACATCGTGGTGCACGAAGGCAGCAAGATCGTCGCCGGCACGCTGATGGCCAAGACGCCGCGCAAAACGTCCAAGACCAAGGACATCACCGGCGGCCTGCCGCGGGTGGCGGAGTTGTTCGAGGCGCGGCGGCCGAAGGACGCGGCGGAAATCTCCAAGATAGACGGCGTGGTGGACTTTGGCCCGAGTGTGCGCGGCAAGCGGTGCATCCTCATCAAAGACCCCAAGACCGGCACCGAGGAAGAGCACCTCATCCCCATCGGCAAGCACGTGATCGTCTTCAAGGGCGACTTCGTCAAGAAGGGCCAGCAACTCACCGAAGGCCCCGTCGTGCCGCACGAAATCCTCGATGTCTGCGGCCCGCAGGAGTTGCAGGAGCACCTGGTCAACGAGGTGCAGGAGGTCTATCGCCTGCAAGGCGTCACGATCAACGACAAGCACATCGAAATCATCGTGCGCCAGATGCTCCGGAAGATTCGTATCACCGAACCCGGCGACACCTCGTTCCTCTGGGGCGAGCAGATTGACAAGCTGGAATTTGAACACGAGAACGAACGCGTGGAGAAGATGGGTGGCAAGCCCGGCGAAGCCTCGCCCGTGTTGCTGGGCATCACGAAAGCGTCGCTGGAGACCGACAGTTTCCTGAGCGCGGCAAGCTTCCAGGACACCACCCGCGTGCTGACCGAGGCCGCCACCCGCTCGCGCGTGGACGCGCTGCGCGGGTTCACGGAGAACGTCATCATGGGTCACATCATCCCGGCGGGAACGGGTTTCGATTATCATCGCAAGACTACGATCCACCCGCTCGTCGAAGTGGACGAGAGCGAACCCGAACCGGTGCCGTTCTCGGCCGACGAGGAAAACCCGCTCGCCATGTAGGCTGGCGGTCACCCAATAATCTCGGGCGCTCGCGGCAACGCGAGCGCCCGTTTGCTTGGTGCGTCTCCATACGTCCGGAATGGCCCCGAGTCAAAACCAGTGCCGCTCGTTGCTGCCGCCCGACACTGCCGCCCGACAAGCTTGACCTGCCCA
>CAZIFU010000135.1:0-4962 GCA_964539075.1 uncultured Verrucomicrobiota bacterium
GAGGGGAGGACGAGCGTAGGAGGAGGCGAAGCTGGTGGCGGCATCGCCAGCGGTGGTGAGGGCGGTTGCGAGCGGCGGGAAACTCTGAAGTCGGTGTTGGCGGAATTCGGTTGTATCCATTATCAAGAACTGACCCTTTTACTTTTAAGTGGTGGTGTTGGGCACCGCAGCCAAAAGAGCCGGAAACCTGGCTTGACGCGCGGCAGGTGGCGGCGCAAAGTCAACAAAAATAAACTCGACGGAAAAGCAATAAGCAATTCTCCGTCACCCGCGGAGCGTCAATTCCTATCAGTGAATCAATTTATCCATCTGTTGTGCCTGCTCGCGTTTATGCTGGGGGCAACCAGCCGGGCGGCGACCTACTACGTGAATGATGTCGGCGGAAATGACGCCAATTCCGGCACTGCCACCAACGCCGCCTGGCAGACCTTGAGCAAGGTGAGTTCCCAAACCTTTTCCCCAGGTGACGTGATTCTGTTCCGCGCCGGCGGTTCGTGGACCAATGAACTCGACCTGAACGGCTATGGCACGGCGCTCAATCCCATTTTGGTGGACAAATACGGCGCTGGACCAAAGCCGTTGATCAACGGTGGTGGAAATGAATCTGCCGTGCGGTTGCAGGGCGTTGCGTATTGGGAGGTTAACAATCTCGAGATTATCAACAATGGCGGACTCACCTTGAGCGGGGCGGCGGATTATCGGGCGGGCGTGCTGGTAAAAAGCGCGTCCACTGCGGTTCGCAGGCACATCTACCTGCGCAATCTGTCCATCCATGACATTTTTCCGGAGACGGGGCCTTATGGGCAGGGAATTCACGTCATCGCCGCGTGCTCGGCCTCGGTGGACACCTATTACGACGACGTTCGCATTGAGAATTGCGACATCAGTCGCACCGGCCGCTTCGGCGTCTGGGTGGAGCAGACGGGCTCCACCTCTGCGGATCCGGCGTATCGCTACATCCGCAACGTCATCATCCGCAACAACACCTTCACCAACACCGGCGGCTCCGGTGCGGAGACCGGCTGGTGCAGCGGCGTCCTGCTCGAAAGCAACATCGTTCACAACAGTGGCGCGTCCGTGGATCCCCGGCAATGGGCGCGTGGCAGCGGTTACTGGCCGTGGAAATGCACCAACGTCCTCGTGCAGTTCAACGAGTTCCGCCACGCGCGCGGCGAGGGGGACTCCTGTGGTGTGCACATTGATTTCGGCAACCGCGACGTCACCATCCAATACAACCTCAGTCTCGACAACGAGGGCGGCTTCGTGGAAATCCTCGGCGATTGTATCAACTCGACCTACCGCTACAACGTCAGCATCAACGACGGCTCCCGCGTCAAAGGGGTGAACGGCGCCAGTCAGGACGGGCATCTCATCTGGCTCAGTGATTACGTCGGCGACGCCGTCCCT
Source organism: uncultured Verrucomicrobiota bacterium (assembly GCA_964539075.1). Classification (GTDB taxonomy): domain Bacteria; phylum Verrucomicrobiota; class Verrucomicrobiia; order Limisphaerales; family CAZIFU01; genus CAZIFU01. Next base: position 1,408 of record CAZIFU010000135.1, read on the forward strand.
GGCATCGGGTCGAAGAATTCCCAGATTTACAACAACACGATCTATGTCCGGCCAGGGATTACGAATTATCTTAAGATCATGGCCAAGACGCAGGACACCTTTATCTGGAACAACATTTTCCAAATCGGCGGACGGACCATCTACACCAATGCGGGCACCAACACGGTTTTCCAGAACAACCTCTGGTATGGCAATGTGCCGACTGGCCTGCCGACGGACCTCGGCGTTGTGTTTGCCAATCCGCAGGTGGCTTTGCCCGGCGGCACCAATGCCAGCAACTATCTCATCAGTGGCACCTCACCCGCCATCGCCGCCGGCACGGTCATCGCCGGCAACGGTGGCCGGGATTTTTGGGGCAACCCGCTGCCCGCGAACGCACCCTGCATCGGGGCGAATCAACGCGACTTCGCGGATCCCGGCGTCATCAGTGTCAATTTCATCACCACCAACACGCAGCAATTCGACGCCAGCTTTCCCTTTGGTGTGCCCGCCCAGAACAGTGTCGCCTCGAACTGGCTGAACCTGAACAAAACCTTTGCCGCCAGCAACCTGCCCTTTGACAGCGGCGCGCCCAGCACAGTTTCGTTGAGCGGCAACAGCCCGGGCGGATGGTCCACGGGCAACTCCAATTACATTGGCACGCCGCTGTTGGCTGGCGCGGCGAATTACACGAATGCCGCCACGCCCATCACCTTCACGGTGCAGAATCTGCGGGCAAATTTTCCGATGGGCTGCAAGCTCATCGTCTATTTGGGCGGATTCAATTCCAACACGGGCGGATTGGTCACGGACGGCACAACAACCAACTATTTCCAGCCGCTCGCGGCACCGGTGGCTCCGGTGCCGTTGGCGCAAACCCTGGTCACGAACAATCCCGGCGACGGCAGCAACCCCGTCGCGCAATACGCCGTGTTCGGTTCGCCCACGCTGCTGACCAATGATGCTGTGACCATCAGCCTCAAGGCATTGAGCGGCGGCGGAATTCTGCTGGGTGGTTTCCAGATTAGATCCGCGGGCAAGTTCACCTCCGCTGGCGTCCCGCATGGCTGGTTTGCGGCGTTCGGATTGCCCGCGGATGATTTTGCCGATGTTGATTTCGACGGCGTGCCGGCCTGGCAGGAATTTTACGCGGGCACAGATCCGACGAATGCGGCGTCGGCGTTGCAGATCATTGCAGCGGCGCAATCCGGCAATGACCTGACCCTCTCGTGGCTGGGTGGTGTCAGCGGGTGGCAGGGGAACTGGAGCATCTTGGCCTCCAGCAATCTGGTGGATTGGACCGTGCTGGAATCAAGGTCCATCCCGCGCAGCCCCAGCGGAACGAATACCTGGACGATTCCTGGCGCGATCAATGTCGGAGCGAAGCAGTTTTACCGACCTTGCATCGAACTTAGCCCGTGATTGAAGTGCAAACTGCTCCCCCAGTCGTTTGCGTTCATTTGATTATGTTGTTGCGCTGGGACCGCAGCCGCATCACAAGTGCGGAAAGCGGATTCTTTGCCTCACGGCTTATCACACAAAACCATGTGATGGCGGCAAAGTTGGCGTTGCGTAGTTTGGTGGGAGTATTCTTGATTTGAACGTCCATGAGTGAAGTCGCCATGAAAACCAGGATCATGATTCTGTCCTGCCTCGGTGCCGTCGTCGCCATCGGCGCCAGCCCTGCTTTTGCGGCCGAGCGCCCTGCCAGCCGGCCCAATCTTATTGTGATTCTCACCGACGATCAGGGCTATGCCGACGTGGGCTTCAATGGCTGCAAGGACATCCCGACGCCGAACATAGATTCGATCGCGAAAAACGGGGTCCGATTCACGAGCGGTTACGTTTCGTAATCGGTCTGTTCACCCAGCCGGGCCGGGTTGTTGACGGGCCGATACCAGCAGCGCTTCGGCCATGAGCGCAATCCGCGTTTTGAACCGGGGAATCGGCTGGCGGGTTTGCCGGTCGTCCACTTGTCCCAGTTAAAACCGTGCATCAGGTCGCAGGCGATGCCGTGCTTCTCCAGCATCACGGCGATGGCTTGCGCGGTGTCGAAGGTCGGATCGCCCTGGCCGCCGCTCTCGGTGTAGGTGACGAGCGCTTTCATGAGCTGATCGGCGAGGCTGGCGAAGTGCGAATGCAGAAGTCCGAATTACGAAGTTCAGTCAGTTCGACATTCGAAATTCGTCATTCGACATTCCCTCGCCGTGGCCCTGCATCGGCTTGTCGGCATACATCGTGTGCAGGCAGGGCGCGTCGAAGCCGGTCAGCCACATGTCCCGCACGATCACGATCTTGAAGGGGTCTTTGGCGTCCTTGAAGCGGTTGGCCAGCTTGCGCCGGGCATCTTTGCTGCGGATGTGTTTCTGCCACTCGGGGCCGTCTTCCGCGCTGCGGGTCGGGCGAAGTGCGAATGCAGAAGTCCGAATTGCGAAGTTGAGTCAGTTCGACAATCGAAACTCGTCATTCGACATTCCGACGGCGCGTTGAACCAAAAGAGCTGCGGAATTTCCGCCTTGTAGTGCGTCAGGTTCTCGTCGAACGCCGCGCGCGCGGGCACGCCGGGCTTCTTCAACTCGATGACCAGCAGCGGCAGGCCGTTGACGAAGCCGACCAAATCCGGCCGGCAGGTGTAGAGCGCCCCGGTGACGCTGAACTCTCCGAAACCTTGTTCGGGAAAATCAAACCGGCTTGGCCGGAACGCCGACCTGCCCCAAGCACTCCTCTGGGCGGAACATCAATTGCGTCCAAGTGAAACTCCAGCCGGGACCTTTGAAAGTCGCCGTCCATGGATCAAAGCGAACCTGAACTGCGTCCTGCCCTTCTCGCGCCACTGTGAACCGCAACCGCAATTGCCCAATGTCGAAAACCAGCTCGCTGCCGATGGATTCATCGTGCACCGCCACCCCGAATCCAGCATTGCGACACTCGCGATAGAAGCGCCGTTCCGGTTCGCGGATCAGCAGCAACTCAGCGACGTTTACTGCTCGTAAGTCATCCCAAACACCGTGTCCGTCAGCCAGCCGCGGAAGGACTCGTTGTCTTGGAATTGTTTGAAGAGTTGGGCGTCGTCTTTGAAGAGCGCAGTGATGACGCGCTTGAGCGCCTTGTCGTGCTCGATCTTGGCGTTTTGCCGATCGGAGTTCTTCTTGGCGTTTTGATACTTCGCGTCTGCCGCCACTTTCTGGGGAATCTCGCCGGTGATGCGCTGCTCCATCCGTTTCGCATCGGCGAATAGTCCACCGAACTGATCGTTGAACTGCTTTACGATGTTAGAAAGTCGGTCCATTTCTGGCTCGGCTTTGCGCCCGCCGCCTGACGTTGGCACCGGCTCGATCTCCGCATCGGAATCGGGCAGCGCGATCGCCATCGTCGCTTTCTTCTCGGCGCGGTAGCTGTCCATGTCGATAGCTTCGAGGATGCCTTTGGCGAGGTCTTCTTCGATGGGGGCAGGCAGCTTGGAGATGAGAAAGTTGAGGAGGATCGAGAGCTTCTCCCATTCTTTAACACCATACGGCAGGATCGTGGCGAGGAAATCGTAGGCTCGGGTGAAGGCCTTGGCCTTGCCTTTGAAAT
>CAZIFU010000136.1:0-36595 GCA_964539075.1 uncultured Verrucomicrobiota bacterium
CGTTCATCGTCAACGGCACGCTCGTCCGCTTGAGCCCCTGCTCCGGCTGGAGAATTTGCGAGGGCACGAGGTCCTTGACCGGAAAATCAAACGGCACCGTGCGCCGGTGTTTCTGTTCGGCCGTCAGCGTTTTCGCCCAGACGGTGCGGCCCAGGTGTTCGATCTTCACAACGAAATTTTGCCCCGCCGTCAAATCGTCCTTCAGCACGATCTCGCCCTTGGCGCGGTCTTCGAGGAAAACCGATTCCGGGCCGGTGACCTGAACGACCGCCAGGTCTTCGGGCGGGGACTGCGGGCCGAAGCCGACTGTGAAAACGGGCACCGTGCGGTTGCCGAGCAGGCGGGCGGTCTGCACCGGCGAGCTGCCTTCGTTGTGCTGACCGTCCGTCAACAACACCACGGCGGCGCGCTCGGTTTGTGGGACGGAATCCACCGCATTTTTGAGGGCGTCGCTCAGGTCGGTGGAAACGTTGGTGGGCGAGAGTGTGAGACGTTCGGGAATCTTGACCGAAGACGACGCCGGCAGACCTGGCTTCCACAGCAGCGCCGATTCCGCGCCGGTGAGAGCGCGCAATTCGACGTCGTGCCGGGTCGCCAACCGCGCGAGGAGACTTTCCTTGCCTTCGAGCAGGAGCGATTCGGCGCGTTGCCAACGGGTTTTACCGTCGAAGGATTGCACGGCTAATTTGACGGCTTCGTCGTTGGTCGCAGCCAGGCGGCGGAGGTAATCCTCGCTGGCGCGTTGCAGTTCGCGCTCCCAGCGAGCGGCGACGCCCGCCAGGCTGGAAAGCTCCGAAAGGTTTTTGCGGGCGTTGCCAGAGGTTTCGCGGGCGCTCAACTGCATCGCTGGCGAGAGAAGTTCCTTGCGGAATTTGGGGTTCTGCGCGGCGAGCGACGGCCAGGTTTCGGCTTTGACTTTGTCCAGGTCGCCGGCGGCCGATTCGATCTCGTGCGAAAAGGTTTGGGAAAGCTTCTTGATTTTGCTGTTTTCGATTCCGCGCCGGGCGGCGCTGGCGGCTTGTTGCGCCCGGGAGAGCGCGTCGGCGGCGTTTTTCAGCGCGGGGTCGTAAGTGTCCGGGGGCAACCAGCCGATTTGTTGCGCGACGAGGAGCTTGCGATGCGTCTCCAGAGCCGGATCGCCGAGGCCCATGCTTTCCGAGGCATCCACAAAAATCAGCACGCGCGCCAACTGGCCGACGACTTTTTGGTGGTGCAACACCGGCCCGGTCAAAATCATCACGAGCAGAAAGACCGCGCCCGCGCGCAATACCGGCAGCAACCAGCGCAAGAAATCCAACCGCGCCCGGCTCTCGCGGAAATACAAAACGCCCGCCACGCCGCCCAGCGCCAGCGCCAGCGTCAAGCCCAGCCACAACTGCCAATCGCCTGTGAAACGGAGGTCGGTCACACTTTCCTTTGCGCGAACCACTGCTCCAACAACAGTTCGCCGAAGACCAGCGCCAGCACCGTCCAAAGCAACGGCGGCCAGATTTCCCGGCCGAACCGGCGCCGCTGGTCGAGGTCCTTGTATTCATTCCACGAGGTCACGAGCGACGCGCCCAGTTCCTCCGCCGCGGCCTTGAGCTCCGTTTCGCCCAGTTGTTGGAGGTCGGATTCCTCGCGCGCGGTGCTGACGACAAAATGCGCCAGCGAACCGGCTGGCCCGTTGAGCAGGTAGAGACCCGGCTGACGGGCGTTGTCAAACTCGACCACGCCGCGCCCGCCTTCCGGCGCGATGGGCAGCTCGTGGCGGGCGCCGGACGGATCGGTCAGCACCGCGTTTTTGCCGGCTTCGGAGCGCGGAAAGAAGGCCAGCAGCGGCTTGCCGACTTCCACGTTGCGCGGCGGGTAGGCGGAGGAAGCGAGATAGGTGACGAGCCGTTGCATCAGCGGCAAATAGAACGGGCGCGTCGGCAGATTTCCCCAATCCGCGTCGCCCGCCGTGCTGGCCAGGATGACGCGGCCTTCGCCGAATTTTTTTTCGACGAGCAACGGGTCGCCACTGTCGAGCCGGGCGAATGTTGTGAAAATCGGTTCGCGCGCGTCGGCGGGCGGGCCGAGTTTGAACCACAACTTGATTTCGCCCTCGGCCAGGCTGCCGTTGCGCGGGTCGTTGAACATTTCCAGCGCCGGATGATTGAAGCGTTCGGCCACGATGCGCGCCGGCGGGGTGGATTCATTGAGCGAGCCGGAGAGCGACACCAGCGGCGCGGGCAACAGGCCTTCGCCGTTGGCGGCCAGCGCGCGGTTATACCAGTCCGTGTTGCAACGGTTGCCCGGCAGGACGAGCAGCCCGCCGCCCTCGCGGACGAATTGTTCGAGCGCGCGGAGATGAGCATCGCTGAGTTGTTTCACGTTGGCGAGCACCACCACGCGCGTACGGGCCAGCGTCTCGGCGGTCACGCCCTTGTCGTCCACGACACGCGTCGAAATCAAATCGGCGAGCTCGACGCTGCCCTTGCGGTAAGGTTGCAGCGCGATATCGAGGAAGTCCGTCTCGCCGCGCAACGGTTCCGGGCTGGGATCGCCGTTGACCAGCAGCACGGGGAGCTTGTCCCAGACGAGGATGCTGGCCTGCGCCGAATTATCGGCCTGCAACGAATCGGCGTCGGCATAGACCTCGACCACGTGCGAGCCGGGCGTGTCGAAAGTGTGCGTGAAAAGAAGCTGGCGTTGCTCGCGCGGGCCCAGGGAAATCTGCGTCGCGCCGCGTTCTTTGTTGTCCACGCGAAAAAAAGCGCGCAAGTCGGGGTGGCCGATTTCGCCGAAGTTGTGCACGTTCGCGCGCACCTGGATGGGTTGGTGCACGCCGATGGCCAGGCGCGAAAACTCGACGGATTCCACCGCCACATTGTCGCGGCCTTCAGCGCCGACGTGGAAAAGCGTCAGGTGCGGCCGGAGGGGCATGTTTTTCAACAGCTCGACGGCGCGCAGCCGGGCCGGGGCCTCGGACGCGGTCCAGTTGATGCGTTGAAAATCGCTGAGGAGAATGACCTCGCGGAAGGGGTTCTGCATTTTCGGAAGGATCTGCGCGGCGGCTTCGAGCGATTCCGGAACGGACGCCTTGCCGTAGCCGGCTTCGAGCTGGCCCAGGGCCTTGGCGAATCGCTCGAAGTCGGTGGACGGTTTGTTGAGCCACGGTTCGTTGCCGCCGGCCATCAGCACGACGGCCAGGTCGGAGCCGCGGCCCAGTCCGTCAATTTTTCTGGCGACGTTCTGACGGGCGAGTTGGAAATTGGACTGTGCCGGGCCGCCATAATCCATCGAGTAACTGTTGTCCACCAGCAGCAGAACGGAGCTTTTGGCGTTGCCGACGAGCGTCTGAAGATGGCTCAAGACTGGCCGCGCCAGGCACAACGCCAGCGCGCCGGGAATGGCGCAGCGCAGCAGAAGCAGCAGCAACTGTTCGAGCTGCAGCCGGCGCTGGTGCTTGCGGATGGCCGTGTCCAGCAGGTGCATCGCACCCCACTTGACCACGCGCACGCGGCGGCGATGAAAAAAATGGATGATGATGGGAACAGCGACGGCGCCCAGACCGCCCAGCAGCGTGAGGTTCAGGAAAGTCATGGGCGTCCCATGCGGCGCGTCAGATACTGCGCCAGCGCGTCAGCGAACGGCCGGTCGGTCGTCATCTGAACCAGGTCGATGTGATGGCGGCGGCAACCGTTGGCCAGGTCGGTTTGAAAGCGTTCTAGGTTTTCGAGGTACGCGCGGCGATACTGCGCCGGGTCGAGCAGCCGGTGCGCCCCTTCGGTTTCCAGCGACTCAAACCGCGTCCATTGCCGGAAGGGAAACTCCAGCTCGTCCGGGTCGAGGATTTGAAAGATGAGGATTTCGTGACGCGCATGGCGGAAGTGCGCGAGCGCGGACACGAGGTCGGCCACCGTGCCGAAGCAGTCGGAGAGAATGATGAGCAGGCCGCGCCGATGGATGCGCGGGACGAGATCGTGGAACACCTTGGCCAGCTCGGTTTCGCCGCCGGGCCGCGCGTCCTGCAATTCATCGAGCAACGGGCGCAGATGGCCGACGCCGCTATGCGACGGGATGAAGCGGCGGAGTTTACGGTCGAACGTCACCAGGCCCACGCTGTCGCGCTGTTGAAGCATCAGGTAAGCGAGCGCGGCGGCCAGACGCGTGGCGTAATCGTGTTTGGTGACGCCGCGGCTGCCGTAAGACATCGAACCGCTCAGATCAAGCAGAAGGGTCGCACGCAGGTTGGTTTCCTCCTCGAACTCGCGCACGTAGTAGCGGTCGGTCTTGCCGAAAACTTTCCAATCGAGCCGGCGGATTTCGTCGCCGGGGACGTATTGGCGGTGCTGCGCGAACTCGACACTGAACCCTTTGTGCGGCGAGCGATGCAGGCCGGAGTAAAAGCCCTCGACGACGAGCCGGGCGACGACTTGCAGATTGGAAATCCTCTGCAGATCGGCGGGCGTCAGGAAGTCAGCGACGTGGGCCATCGGCGGGAGAATTCAATGTCCAAGGTCCAAGGTCCAAGGGCCAAGGAAATTCCATGCTCCAAACATCGGCCAATGTGCGAACGATTCCGGCCGTTCCTTCGGCATTGGGTGTTCCTTGGACATTGGACTTTGGACCTTGGACTTTACAGGACCGTTTTGGCTTCGCCGCGCGGCACGGCTTCGAGCAGGCGGCGGACGAGTTCATCCACGGTGATGCCTTCGGCCTCGGCGTTGAACGTCGGCACGATGCGATGGCGCAACACGGGATAGGCCAGCGCCTCGATGTCGTCGTCGGTGACATGGAAGCGGCCGCGGAGGATGGCTCGGACCTTGCCGCCGAGGACGAGTTGCTGGCAGGCGCGCGGGCCGGGACCCCAGGCGACGAGTTCCTTCACGAAGGGCAGCGCGCCGGGTTCGGTCGGGCGGCTCTTGCGCACAAGGTCGAGCACGAATTCCATGACGTGCGCGGGCACGGGCACCTGGCGGACGATTTGCTGGCATTGCACGATGTCCTTGCCCGTGATGACGGGGCGCAACTCGGCCTCGTAGGCGCTGGTGGTGCGCTCGATGATCATGCGCTCCTGGTCGCGGTCCGGGTAATCCACCTTCACGTGAAACATGAACCGGTCCTTCTGCGCCTCGGGCAAAGGGTAGGTGCCTTCCTGTTCGATGGGATTTTGCGTGGCAAGGACGAAGAACGGTTCTTCCAGCCGGTAGGTTTCGCCGCCGACCGTCACGGAGTGTTCCTGCATCGCTTCGAGCAAGGCGGCCTGGGTCTTGGGCGGCGAACGGTTGATTTCGTCGGCCAGAATCATCTGGGCAAAAATCGGTCCTTTCAAAAAACTCAGCCGCCGGTGCCCGGTGGTCGGGTCTTCCTGGATGATGTCCGTGCCGGTGATGTCCGCCGGCATGAGGTCGGGCGTGAACTGGACGCGGCGGAAGGACAACTGCATCACCTGGGCCAGGCTGCGCACTATGTAAGTTTTCGCCAGCCCGGGCACGCCTTCGAGCAGGCAATGGCTGCGCGCGAAGATGGCGATGGCCAGTTGCTCGATGACCGCGTCCTGACCCACGATGACCTTGCTGATTTCAGCGGTGATTTTTTTGAACGCAGCGGAGAGCTGCGTGGCGCGCGCGACGTCCTCTTCGGTGAGTTTATCCAAAGCGTGCTTGCTGACAGTGGCGCGGGCGGCCGGGCGGGCCGCGGCGTCGGGCGTCACCGGGTCCTCGGCGACGGGAGAAATGCCCGGGGGGATGACAATCGGTTCGCTACAGGCAGGGCATTTGGTTTCCGTGCCGGCCCAGGAATCGTCCACGGTCAGTTCCTGGCCGCACTTGGGGCAGTTAAACAATTCGTCCATAATTCACGCAAAGTCCTGCCGGCGCGACCACGCGGGCCGGGAGATGCCACAAGCAAAGCCGGAACGGGCGGTATTGACAAGCAAGTGTTGCAAGGCCGGGACGGGTTCAACGGAGCGGGAACTGCCATTCCGCAAGCGAGGCAAAACCGTTTGGAGTCCCGCCTTCAGGCGGCCACAGAGCGTTCACCGCGCGGACCGTCTGAAGGCGGGACTCCAAACGATGCGGAGTTAAAAGTTGGGCAGCGGGATGACTGCGCTACGTTGGGTTGCGGGGGTAAAACCGCGAATTACTCTATCTTGGACAATAGCGCCGCGATGCTGGCCGCCACTTGTTTGGCCAGATACTCCGAGCCTTCCGGCGTGAAGTGGACGTTTTGCGGCCGCTGAATTTCGGCAAGACGCGGCGTAGCATGGGCGTTGAGATCGTCGGTGGCGACGCCGTTGTCCTTCATCACGCGCGCGGCGATGTCGTTGTAAAGCGCCACGTCATCAACCTTGCGCGGCGGGCTGAGTTCGCCGTCGGGCACGGGCGTCGTTGAGCACCAGATCAACTTGGCGCGGGTAGCCTTCAATTGCCTGACCAGTTCGCGGAGGTTTTTTTCGTATTGCTCCGGCTCCACCTGGCGATTGCCTTCGGGCATGTATTTCAAATCGTGCAGGCCCCAGTTGAAATGAATCACGTCCCATTGGCCGGCACCGAGCCACTTCTTGAGTTTGGCCAGGCCGTTGGTGGTGGGGCCGCCGTTTTCTGGAATGCGATGAACGTTGGCCATGCCCTGAAGTTGCTTTTGAACGGCGACCGTGTAACCAATGGAAATTGAATCACCGATAAGCAGCACGCGCGGCAGGCCGGGGACATCGGTCACGGGCGCGTAAGCGGGATCGGGAGCTTTTTTCGCAGCCGTTTTCTTTTCGGCATCTTGCGCCAATGCGCTCATGGTGAGCAGCGCCGCCGCGGCGAAGGCGATCCAGGAGATCTGACACGGAGAATTCATTGGTAGTTTCCACGATTCCGGAATCGTGCATTGGCACCAGGTACCCAAGGTGGTAGGGCGCGTCACTCCGTGCGCGCCGGAATTCGTGAATCGGACCGACGGCGCGCACGGAGTGACGCGCCCTACCTTGAGGTCCATGGAAAGCCTCGACCTCCAACATTGGACGCGCATCGGGGCCATGAACCGGTTAGCGCTTCCGTTGTCGCGCCAGCGTCTTGGAGTGCGCCAGTCCTCTGGCGCTTTGAGAACGGGCAGCGGCCCAGCCAAAGCGCCAGAGGACTGGCGCAGTCCAAAACCTTGCGGGACTTTCGGACGGTTCATGGGGAGGGCGATTTTCAATTTGCGGTGGACTGGTGACGCAGCATTTGGCCAGGCCGGGCAGACGTGAGTTTGCCATCGGCAATGACCGCGACGCCATTCACGAACACATCGGAGAAACCGACGGCGTAATGATGCGGGTCGTCAAAAGTCGCCGGGTCGGCAACTTTGGCCGGGTCGAAGACGACGATGTCGGCCCAGGCGCCGGGCTTGAGTTCGCCGCGGTCCTGCAAGCGGAAGGTCTGCGCCGGGAGCGCGGTCATTTTGCGGATGGCGTCTTCCAGGGGGATGAGCTTGAGTTCGCGCACGTAGCGGCCCAGGACACGGGCATTGTTGCCGTAGCCGCGCGGATGCGGAACGCTTTCGCCCAGGCGGCGCGGGCCGGCGTCGGAGGCAACCATTGTAAACGGGGCGCGGAGGAACTTCTGCAAATCCGGTTCGTCCATGCTGTGATACACCGCCGAACCGCCCCCGTTCTTTTCCAATTCCAGGATCAGCTCGATCTGGTCGTCGAGGGAGTCGGATCCGCGCTTGAGTTGGGCGGCCTGGACGATGTTTTTTCCGTTGAGCGATTTGTCCTTCTTGTAGCTGGCGATGACGGCGTAGGAGAAATCGGTGCGCTGGCTCTTGAGCAGCGTGTCCTTCATTTCCTTGACGATCTGCGCCTTCTTCGCCGGATCTTCCAGGCGCTCGATGAATTGTTTCAAGGTGCCTTCGCGCGCTTCACTGGGGATCATCTGGGCGATGCCGGTGCTGGACGCCGTGTAAGCATATTGGTCGTGGGTTATTTTCAAGCCCTGGGCGCGGGCTTTGTCGAGCACGGCAAGCACCTCGTCGGCCTTGCCCCAGGCAGTGGGGCCGGAGAGCTTGAGGTGCGAGACCTCGGCGGGGAGGTTGGCCTCGCGGGCAATGCGGAACAATTCGTCGAGGGCCTCGAAGATGCGGGTGGTTTCGTGGCGCATGTGGCTGGCGTAAATTCCACCGTGCGCGGCGGCCACCTTGGCCAGCTCGATGATCTCCTCGGTTTTCGCGAACGTGCCCGGCAGGTAGATCAAACCGGTGGAAAGGCCCACGGCGCCGTCCTTCATGGCCTGGTCCACCAGCGCCTTCATCTTCGCCAATTCCTCGTCGGTGGGCGGGCGCATGAATTTGCCGCCCATCACATCAGAGCGGACGGTGTTGTGACCGATCAGGGTGGCGACGTTGAGGGAAACTTTGGTCGTCTCGAGTTTGTTGAAAAACTCGGCCACGTTGAGTTTGGAGCCGCCGCAATTGCCGGTGACGATGGCGGTGACGCCCATGCGGAGGAAGTTTTCCGCCGCGGGCAATTCGCCGAGGTCCTCGGAGTGCGTGTGCACGTCAATGAAGCCGGGCGCGACGACTTTGCCCCGGGCATCCACCTCGGTTTTGGCGGTGCCGGAAATTTTGCCGAGGACGGCGATGCGGCCGTTTTGCACGGCGAGGTCGGCGGCGACCGCCGGCTTGCCGGAGCCATCGGCGATCAGGCCGTTGCGAATGATGAGATCGTATTCCTGCGCCCGGACGGAGAAAGAAACGAGGCTCACCAACACGCTGAGGCCAAAGCGGAGAAGGATTTTCATGAAGGCGGCATCGTAATAATTTTCCACGGCAAGGCAAGCCTTGATACCGGTTCATGGAATGGTTTCCTCCGAAAAAGTTCACGCCTAGAACCCCGGAACCTTGTAGCCGCCGAGGTAACGAGGCGGAAGACTTACTACTCTTTAGCCTCCGCCTCGTTACCTCGGCGGCTACGAACGGGAGGTTCATGGAAAAGCATGTTGGCATTGTTGGAAACTCTGTTTGCCTTGCGACCGGAGGACGTTGCACAATGCGGTCATGATTCGCCGCAGTCTCACACTTCTTTGCGCGGGTTTAGTCCTCGGGACTCATGCAATCCACACTCACGCCGCGCCGGGCCACCGGCCTCCGAACATTCTCTTGATCGTCAGCGACGACCAAGGCTGGCGCGATCTCGGCTGCTACGGGCGCACGGAAATCCTCACGCCCAACCTCGACCGGCTGGCCGCTCAAGGCGTGCGCGCGACCAGCTTTTACGTCACCTGGCCGGCCTGCACGCCGTCGCGCGGCAGCATCCTCACCGGCCGTTACCCGCAACGCAACGGCCTTTACGCCATGATTCGCAATGACCTCGTCAATTATGGTTATCTTTACGACTCCTACGAATACTCGCTCTCTCCCGAAATGACCCTCGGCCTCGATTTGCGCGAAGTAGTCCTGGCGCAACCGCTCAAACAAGCCGGTTACAGCACTGGCGCGGTCGGCAAGTGGGACAGCGGCAGGGCGCGGCGCTTCCTGCCGTTGCAGCGCGGTTTCGATTTCTTTCACGGCTTCGCCAATACCGGCATTGATTATTACACGCACGAGCGCTACGGCGTTCCTTCAATGTTCCACGGCAACGAACAAACCACGGCCGACAAGGGGACCTACGCCACGGACCTTTTTCGCCGCGAGGCGCTGGGGTTTGTGCGGCAACACCGCGACCGGCCGTTCTTTCTTTACGTGCCGTTCAACGCACCGCACGGCGGTTCCGCCTTCGCCAAAGAGGGCAAGGACGGCGCCAAGGAAGGCGTGCAGGCGCCGGAGAAATTCATCAAAATGTATCCAAACCGGGATCCCAAAGACCGGGTGACAAAATATCTGGCGGCCGTGACCTGCATGGACGAAGCCATTGGTGAATTGCTTTCGACGCTCAAGGAACTTGGCCTGGAGGAGAACACGCTTGTCATGTTTTCCTCTGACAACGGCGGCAGCGGCAACGGCGGAAACGCCCCGTTGCGCGGCGGCAAGAGCACGGTGTTCGAGGGCGGGCTGCGGGTGCCGTTCATCGCACGCTGGCCGGGGAAAATTCCGCCGGGCCGGGTCACGGATGAATTCCTCACGTCGCTGGAAATCTTTCCCACTTGTCTGGCCGCAGCGGGGGTCAAGCCACCCAAAGGCGTGAAGCTGGACGGCTTCGACATGCTGCCCGTGCTGCAAGGCCGGCAGAAATCCCCGCGCACGGAAATGTTCTGGGAGCACCGGCTCGACCACGCGGCGCGCGTCAGTCAATACAAATGGATCGAAACGCCAAAATTCAAAGGTTTGTTCGATCTCTCGGCCGATCCCGGTGAAAAGAACGATCTTTCCGCGCAAAAGCCCGAGCTGGCGGCGCAGCTCAAGGGGCGCTACGAAAACTGGAAGAAGGAAATGGACGCCGCCGAGCCGCGCGGGCCGTTTCGAAACTATTAGTTCCATTTCCCGGGAAGAATCGGAACAAAGGATAAACTCAACCCTCACCCCGGCCCTCTCCCGTCCGACGGGAGAGGGGGAATCCGCGGAGGCGTATATGCAATACGAATCGTATCCACTGCTCGATGACGCAGGAAATCACAAACGCCCGTCTCCATGCTTTTCCCTACCCATGAACCTCGCTGGCTGCGCAACGATGCGGCAAGGAAGCGGGTGATCGAAGTCGCGAAGCGTTTGGAGTGCGCCGGCCCAGCCGGCGCTTTCCACGTCATCAATAGCGCCGACTCGCGTCGGCGCACTCCAAACGCTGACGCGCGGGCGAAGGCTCCGTCCGGTTCAGGGGCACAATTCGAGAACTTCGATTCATGGAATTTCTCCCATCGGATGGGAGAGGGTCAGGGTGAGGGAATTTCTTGCCCACCGGCGCAGGAGGTTTAGACTAACCAAACCATTCATGACTGAATCTCTGTCAGTCCAAAGCGCCGCCCACTTCGGTCAGGTGGGCCGGATCCCCGCGCCGGGCGACAACGCTGCCATCGCCGTCCGCCGCCTCGAAGCGGGCACAGAGATCGCCCATGATGGCGCCCACCTGACACTGCGGCACACGGTGCTGGAAGGCCATCGTTTCGCGCCCGTGCCGGTCGCGGCGGGCCAATCACTGTTCTCGTGGGGATTGCCCTTTGGCGTGGCATTGTGCGACATCGCACCGGGCGATTATGTCTGCAATGAAAAAATCCTCGCCGAACTCAGGCAACGCCATCCCGATTTCGCGCTGCCGGACGCGCCGAACTTCCAGGACCTTTTTGTCCGCCATCAATTAGATGAGCGCACCTTCCGGCCTGGCCACCAGGTGCCGCGGCATCCGCAGGAGCGGTTTTTTGACGGGTATGACCGCGGCCGGCGCGGTGTCGGCACGCGCAATTTCATCGCCGTTCTCGGAACGACGTCGCTCACCGCCGGCTACGCGCGCGCGCTGGCGGAGCGTTTCAAGGATGTTCGGGCGCGGTACCACAACATTGACGGCGTGGTGGCCGTGGCGCACACCGAAGGCGGCGGCGCGTCGCGGCCTAACAACTTCGAGCTGCTTCTGCGGACGCTGGCCGGCTTCCTGGTGAATCCCAACATCGGCGCCGTGTTGGCCGTGGATTCGGGCGGCGAAGTCGTCAACAATGCGATGCTTCAGCGTTATTTGATCGAGCATCATTATCCGCTGGACAACCTCGCGCACCGATTCCTCAGCTTGCAGGGGAATTTTCAGTCCGCGCTGGCGCAGGGCGAAACGATCGTTCAGTCGTGGCTGGAACCGGTGAACGGCTGCGCGCGTTCGCCCCAATCGCTGGCGCATTTGAAAATCGGTCTGCAATGCGGCGGTTCCGATGCCTTCTCCGGCGTCTCCGGCAATCCGCTGGCGGGCTGGATCACGAAGGAGTTGGTCCGTTATGGCGGCAGCGCGAACCTGGCCGAGACCGACGAATTGATCGGCGCCGAGCCGTACGTGTTGAGCAACGTGCGCGACCTGGCGACGGTCCGCGCGTTTCTTCGGACGCTCGAACGCTTCGAGGAACTGGCTGAATGCCATGGCTCCACCGCCCAGAGCAATCCCAGCGGCGGCAACATGTATCGCGGCCTTTACAACATCACCATCAAATCCATCGGCGCGGCGCGCAAAAAAGACCCGGCGGTCCGGCTCGATTACGTGATTGATTACGGCCAGCGGATGGACGCGCCCGGTTTTTATTTCATGGACAGCCCCGGCAACGACCTCGAAAGCGTCGCCGGCCAGGTCGCTGCCGGCTGCAACTTGATTCTGTTCACGACCGGCAACGGCTCGATCACCAACTTCCCCTTCGTGCCGACGATCAAGGTGATGACCAGCAGCGGGCGCTTCAACCTGCTGGCCCGCGAAATGGACCTCAACGCCGGCCGGTACCTCGACGGCACACCAATGGAAGTGCTGGGCAAGGAATCCTTCGAGTATACGGTGCGTATTGCGTCCGGCGTCCGCAGCGCCGGCGAGAAGGCAGGCCATTCACAAGTCCAAATCTGGCGCGAGTGGCGCCAAACCAGCCCGGACCGTGTCGCCCAAATTCAACGCGCACCGAAACCGGGTGGCGATCCGTTGCGCGTCAGGGAAAACCCGACCGAACCGACGGCGGCTCTGACCAACCCACATTTTCGTTACCGCCCCAGCCCCATCGGCCTCATCGTGCCGACAAGTCTTTGCGCCGGTGAAATCGCGAAGTTGATCGCGACCCGGCTCAATCGTGAGGGCGGCCCGCAGGGCCTTCGTTACGTCGCCCTCGCGCATACCGAAGGCTGCGGCGTCTCCAGCGGCGAGTCCGAACAGCTCTTCCTGCGCACGATGGCTGGCTACCTGCGCCACCCGCTCGTCGCGCGACGCCTGCTTCTGGAGCATGGCTGCGAGAAGACCCACAACGATGCGATGCGAAATTTTTTGCGAGAGCAAGGCTTCGACCAGACCGGTCTCGGTTGGGCCAGCGTGCAATTGGATGGCGGCATCGAAAAGGTGACCGCCAAGGTGATGAATTGGTTTCAAACCGCCGCTGCGTCAAAAACATCGTCACCGCGCGACGCGGGTCTCGAAGTGATGCGGTTGGGCTTGACGGCGGTGGGTCCCGTGCCAGCGACCACCGCCGCGGCCTGCGCCGGACTTGCGCGGCTGATCGTCAACGCCGGCGGAACCATGGTCGTTCCACAAAACGCTTCGTTGCTCGCGTCGGTGGATTTTTGCCGGGAACTTTTTGTTTCGCCGGATTCAGATCGGACCAGGGTCACGCTGGCTTACGGTCAGACGTTCACGAAGGCCGGGTTTCATATCATGGAGACACCGACCGACCATCAGGTCGAGACGCTGACGGGTCTGGGCGCCACGGGCGTGGAAACTTTCCTGGCGCACGTGTCCGAACGCCCGTTGCAGGCGCACCCGATGATTCCGCTGCTTCAAATCAGTTCACTCCGCACTCCGCACTCCGCACTCCGCACTTCGGACGACCTCGATTTGTTGCTGGACGTGGAAGGGAAAACTCCTGCGCTGCTGTTGGACGAATTGCTGGGCTTGCTGGCGCGCGTGGCTGCAGGTGAGTACACCCCGAAACTATTCGCGCAAGGCAACACGGATTTCCAAATGACCCGCGGCTGGCTCGGCGTGTCGCTTTAACTGAACTTCTGCTTCTCAACGGAAGAATGCCCGCCTCGCGCAACTCACGCACCACTGCGAGACGATTCCGCTTGCCATCCAGCCGAACTGCCAGCATCGTTTATCCAGGCGTTTATGACGAAAGATCAGATTCAGACAGCCATAGATGAGGGCATACCCTTTCTCGTGAGGATGGCTGATGGGCAAAAGTATGAGGTTTCTGAGCGTTACCAGATTGCCTTGGGCAAGACCTATGTCATCGTCGTAGGCAAGGATGACCTGCCGCACATCCTTCCTTTGTTGACCATGACGGGGATCAGCTACCTGAAGACCAAAAAGTAATCAAGAGCTCACGTGAACAGCGAAAGTTGATTCCCGGCAGGACGGCGAAACGCAGCGGTTGAAAGCGTCGGTTGTCGGTCAGCGATGCTAGCCCTGCGACAGGACACGGCGAACAGTTGTTCGAGTTGCACGGCGAAAATCCCCTCCCCTCGCATTCGTGAACCGAAGTTCGGGTCGTTGAGTTTGCCGCCGCGCAGGGCGCGGATTTGATTCAACACTTTTTCTTTTCGTTCAGGAAAATGCCGCGCCAGCCATTCTTCGAACAACGCCCCCACGCCGAACGGTAACCGCAACGGCACGTAACCCGCCGTGCGCGCACCCGCCCTGGCCGCCGCCGCGAGGATCGCCGGGATTTCATGGTCGTTCAGCGCCGGAATCACCGGCGCCACGAAAACGCCCGTTGGAATGCCGGCGCGGCTCAAGGTTTCGATGGCGGCCAGCCGATGCTGCGGCAGCGAAGTGCGCGGCTCCATTTTTTGCGCCAGCGCCGCGTCCAGCGTCGTCACGGACACAAACACGACCGCGGCGTCGTGCCGCGCAAGTTCACCGAGCAGATCGCTGTCCCGCGTGACCAGGTGATTCTTGGTGACGATGGCGACGGGGTTGAGGAATGCTGCCAGCACTTCGAGACAGCGCCGGGTGATTTTCAATTTACGCTCGATGGGCTGGTAGCAATCCGTGACGCCGCTCAGGGCGATGACTTGCGGCCGCCATTTCGGTGAAGCGAGTTCTTTGCGCAGCAGCGCCGGGGCATCCTCCTTCACCATGATTTTGGTTTCAAAGTCCAAGCCGGCCGAGAAACCCAGGTACTCATGGAACGGCCGCGCATAACAATAAATGCAGCCGTGTTCGCAGCCACGGTAGGGATTGATGCTCGCGTCGAAGCCGATGTCCGGGCTGTCGTTGTAATTGATGATGCTCCGGGTGCGGTCGCGATAAAAGCGCGTCGCCGGCGCGGCGTCCTCCTCCGGGTCCCAATCCGCGTCGCGTTCGAGGTGGATTTCCTCGAAGCGATTGGCGGGATTGTCCGCCGCGCCGCGGCCTTTGAACGAGCGCGCTTCGCTGCTCATGGGACGTTATTTCTTCGCAACGGCTTTCTCCAAGGCTTCCAGCAAGCCCTCAATCGTGTGCACCTTCGCTTCGACCGCCGGCTGAAGTCCCAGCGCGACCAGCGCCTTGGAAGTTTCCGGGCCAATCGAGGCGAACTTCAGTTGCGGCCAGGCCGCTTGAAGCCTGGGCAGATCGAAGCGGGCGTGAAAATTCTCCACGCTGGAACCGCTGGCGAAGGTGATCCAGTCCGCGCCGCTTTCCTGCAGTCGGGCCGCCGCGCCGTTGAGATCTTCGGTCTCGGTCACGGTCTCATAGCACGCCACGTCATCCACGATGGCGCCCATTGCCCCGAGCGCTTTCGGCAATTCCGGATTGGCCACCTTCGCGCGCACCAAAAGAATTTTCAGGTTCTCGATGGTTTCAAATTTTGCAAATGCCCTGGCGATTTCCTGGGCCGTGAATTCCTCAGGCATCAAGTCCACTTTCAGGTGCAGCTCCCTGAGTCTGGCGGCCGTGGCAGGCCCGAGGGCGGCGATCTTGACTCCGCCGATGTCGCGCATGTCTTCGAATGCCCTGAAAAACATCTCGAAGAAGGCCGTGACGCCGTTCGGGCTGGTGAACACGAGCCAATCGTAGGAGTTCAATTCCAACAGCGCGTCGGCCACGGCCTGCTTGTCGGCCGGCGGCGCGATCTTGATGGTGGGAATTTCCAGCACATCTGCGCCGCGATCCAGCAACGGGCGCGCCAACTGGCCGGCCTGCTCGCGCGCGCGGGTCACGACGATGCGCTGGCCGAAGAGCGGCCGTTTCTCGAACCAGTTCAATTTGCCGCGCAGCTTCACCACGTCGCCGATGACCGTCACAACCGGCGCGCGGAAGCCGGTTTTTTCCACCACATCTGCTATCGTGGCCAGCGTGCCTTCGATGGACCGCTGCCGCCCGGTGGTGCCCCAACTCACCATGCCGACGGGCGTCTGCGGCGACATGCCGTGCGCAATCAGCGTCTCAGCGATTTGTCGAATCCGGTCCAAACCCATCATCACAACCTTCGTGCCCGAAGCGCCGGCCAGTTCGGCCCAATCAATCGTGGTCGCTTCCTTCGTCGGGTCTTCGTGGCCCGTGATGACCGTGAAGCTGGAACAATGCTCGCGGTGCGTCAGCGGAATTCCGGCGTAGCTCGCCCCGGCGGAGAAGGAAGAGATGCCGGGCACGACTTCAAAGGGAACATTGGCCGCCGCCAGTTCCTCGGCTTCTTCGCCACCGCGACCGAAAATGTAAGGGTCGCCGCCCTTGAGCCGCACGACGCATTTGCCTTCGCGCGCCCGTTTGACGAGCAGCGCGTTCAATTCCGTCTGCGGGAGCGGATGATATTTCGCGCGCTTGCCGCCGTAGATGAACTCCGCGCCCGGGGGGGCCAATCGCAGCAGATCGCGGTTGACCAGCGCGTCATAGACCACCACGTCGGCGCGCGCCAGCAGTTCGGCGCCGCGCAACGTGAGCAGTCCCGCGTCACCTGGCCCGGCGCCGACCAGATAGACGGTCCCTTTGGATTTCATCCGGCTTAGTTTAGGGCCAAAACGCGGTCCCGGCAATGCAACAGGTGGGGCGGCTTGTGGCAGGGCAAATTCAATAAACGGCGGAAACAGGAGCGCGGACAGCCTTGTCCGCACAAAGTTTAGTTAACAGCCCGTTGAAAAACCCTTCAATTGTAGCCGCCGACGTTAATCGGCGCTGATTTCCTGAGACTTTCGAAGGCTTTTTGCGCCGACTAACGTCGGCGGCTACTTTTTTAACGGGCTGTTAAGGCCGAAAGCACGCGGACAAGGCTGTCCGCGCTCCAATCCTGAATCCGCCCTGGGCGTGACGAAACAGGCGCCGTCACATCTTGAAATTCCAATCATCACTCGAATACTTCCCCGCCGCCAGCACCGCGATTTCCTTTTCCGGCAGCCGGGCCAGCGGTTCGACCGCTTCCCACGTTTCGGCCAGCGCCCGTTTGATCGCCGCCGCCGTCAACGGAACGTTGGTTAAAAATTCCCGGTGCGGACGGTTTTGCCGGTAAGTCGGCTGGCGCGACGGGGCGGCCAAATATCTTTCCACCCGCGCCAGATCGAACCCCAACAGGAAGCTGCCGTGAAACAGCAGGAATTGTTTTTTACGCCGTTGGGCGTTGCCGGAAAATTTCCTTCCCCCGATCGTCAAATCGGTCACGCCCTGGACGGCGACCGGCTGGCCGAGGAGTTCTTGGAAGACCGCCTGATGGCGTTGCATGATGAAGCGGTTTGTGGTCGTGACACTGGCGTCGCCGATGCGCAAGACGAGCGCGTAGTTGAGACAGCCGGGGCCTTGCAGCACCGTTCCGCCGCCACTGACGCGGCGCAAAATGGGCAGGCCGATTTTCCGGCAGGCCACCAGGTTGACTTCCGCACGGGTTCGATTGGCATGGCCCAGCACGACGAAATACTCCGCCGGCTCCCAGAGACGCAACAGTTCGCTTCCCTGGCCCGCTTCGGCCGCCTCCAACAGCGCCTCGTCGCACGCAAGATTGTGTTGCGGCGTCGGCAGGGTTATGTCCAAGTATTTCATGGTGGACGACGCAACGGACTGTATTCGGAAGGTCGCCACGGAAGCAAAAGCGGAATTCCGACCGCCTTTTTCACTGGCCGCGCGTCAAACCAAACCAAATGTTTGCGATTCCCGGAAATATCGCTCTCACGCTGAACCTTACCCTCCCCCTCACCCGCCCTTCGGGCACCCTCTCCCCCATTGGGGGAGAGGGATGGGGTGAGGGGGTGCTCCGATTCACGGAGAGCTTCCACGATGCGAACATCGCGCACTGCGACTATGATCCTTGGAGCGCGGCATTTATGCCGCTTCACGCGTCGTGCAAAATTGGACGTCGAAGCGGCATAAATGCCGCGCTCCAAGGACGGTTTACGGTGAGGGGAACGGAGTGCCTGGATTCAAAAGATTTACAACACTCAAGACAACGTTAGCCTCACAGGCCAGATTTTTTTCGTGGGCTGGTCCGCGATGCAAGATGAGCACGAGCTTGAAACATAAGAAGCCGGAAGCGGACATCGTTCCGCTGCCGGGCGAGGAGGGGAAAAACCCGTCCGTGCCCGCCAGTGAAGGCAGCAACACGCAGATGTGGTTCGCCTCGCTGGAAAAGATGATGGAACTGGTCTTCAAAAACCAGGGGCCGGAACGCAGTTCCCAATTCCTCCTCAAGCTGGTCACCCGGTTGCGACAGGCGGGCATCCCCTTCCCGCACCCGGTCAGCACGCCGTACGTCAACACCATCCCGGTCCAGCGGCAACCGCCCTACCCCGGCGACCTGCCCATGGAACGGCGTATCAAAAGCCTCATCCGCTGGAACGCCATGGCGATGGTCGTCAACGCCAACAAGCGCCACAACGGCCTCGGTGGCCACATCTCCTCCTTCGCTTCCATTGCCACGCTTTACGAGGTCGGCTTCAATCATTTTTTCCGCGGCGGCGATGGCGAGCAGCCCGCCGACCTGATTTTTTTCCAAGGTCACACGACGCCGGGCAATTACGCCCGCGCCTTCCTCGAACGCCGTTTCGACGAAGCTCACCTCTACAACTTCCGCCAGGAACTCGCCGAAGGCGGCGGGCTTTCCTCCTACCCGCATCCCTTTTTGATGCCCGAGTTCTGGCAGTTCCCCACCGTCTCGATGGGCCTCGGACCCATCCAATCGATTTACCAGGCGCGCTTCAACCGCTACCTCCACGCGCGCGGCTTGGTAAAGTGGAAACAGGAACCGAAAGTCTGGTGCTTCGTCGGCGACGGCGAATCCGATGAACCGGAATCGCTCGGCGCCCTCTCGCTGGCCGGGCGCGAAAACCTCGATAACTTGATCTGGGTGGTGAACTGCAACCTCCAGCGCCTCGACGGCCCGGTGCGCGGCAACGGCAAGATCATCCAGGAACTCGAAAGCGTCTTCCGCGGCGCCGGCTGGAACGTCATCAAAGTCATCTGGGGCGGCGATTGGGACGAGTTGCTCGCCAAGGACACCCGGGGGCTTCTGCGCAAACGGATGGAAGAGGTGCCCGACGGCGAGTTTCAAAACTACACCGTCGAGCCGGGCAGTTACGTGCGCAAACATTTTTTTGGCGCTCATCGAGAGTTGCTCGCGATGGTGAACCACCTCGGCGATGAACAACTCCGCAAGCTCATGCGCGGCGGCCACGACTCACACAAGGTTTACGCCGCTTACCTGGCCGCCGTCGAACACCGGGGCCAGCCGACCGTCATCCTCGCCAAAACCATCAAAGGCTACGGCCTGGGCGAAGCCGGCGAAGGGCGCAACATTTCGCACCAGCAGAAAAAACTGAACGAAAAAGAACTGCGCGAGTTCCGCTCCCGTTTCGGCATCCCGATCAGCGACGAGGACGTGGCCGACACGCCCTTTTATCGTCCGCCCGAAGACAGCCCCGAGACAAAATATCTGCTGAAACGCCGCAAAGTCCTCGGCGGCTTCCTGCCCCGACGCGTGGTGCGGGCTGAACCGTTGCAGGTCCCGCCGCTGGCGGACTTCGCCGAGTTTCTCAAAGGCTCCGGCAAGATGGAGGTTTCCACGACGATGGCGTTCGTGCGTTTGCTCAGTGCGCTGTTGCGAAACAAGACCCTTGGCAGCCGCATCGTGCCGATCATTCCCGACGAAGCCCGCACCTTCGGCATGGACGCGCTCTTCCGCGAGATCGGCATTTACTCGCCCAAGGGCCAGCTCTATCGGCCGGTGGACAGCAATTCGCTGCTGTATTACCACGAAACGAAGGACGGCCAGATTTTGGAGGAGGGCATCTCTGAGGCCGGTTCGATGTCGTCGTTCATCGCCGCCGGCACCGCTTACGCCACGCACGGGACCCACCTGATTCCGTTCTACATTTATTATTCGATGTTTGGCTTCCAGCGCACGGGCGACCAGATGTGGCTGGCCGGCGACATCCGCGCCAAAGGCTTTCTGCTCGGCGCCACCGCCGGCCGCACCTCCCTCAACGGCGAGGGCCTCCAGCACCAGGACGGACACAGTTTGATTCTGGCGGGCACGATTCCGACGCTGCTCACCTACGATCCCGCTTTCGCCTTCGAAATCGCCGTCATCATCGCCGATGGATTGCGCCGCATGTATCAGGAGGGCGAGGACATTTTTTATTACCTCACACTCTACAACGACAATTATCCCATGCCACCGATGCCCACCGGAGTGGAGCGGGGAATTCTGAACGGCCTTTACAAATTCCGGGCTGGCGACGAGGACAGGAAGCACAAGGCCCACATTTTCGGCAGCGGCCCGATCATCAACGAAGCGTTGAAAGCGCAGAAAATCCTGGCCGAGCGTTACGACGTCTCCGCCGATGTCTGGAGCGCCACCAATTACAAGAAGCTCCGCAACGAAGCTTTACAGGCCGAACGCTGGAACATGCTCCACCCGGCCGAGCCGCCCAGGAAATCGTATCTCGAAACCACCCTCGAGAACGAGCGCGGCGTGTTCGTCGCCGTGTCGGACTTCATGAAGCTGGTGCCCGACCAGATCGCGCCGTGGGTTCCCGGCGGCCTGACGACGCTCGGCACCGATGGCTTTGGCCGCAGCGACACGCGATCCAACCTGCGCCGCTTCTTCGAGGTGGACACCGCCAGCACCGTCATCGCCACACTCTACGCGCTGGCGAAAAAAGGCGCGCTCGACAAGCAGACCGTCGCCCAAGCCATCAAGGATTTGAACTTCGACCCGGACAAGGCCCACGCGGTGAGTTTGTAATCCCGAACGTTTCTATATGGACATCAAACTGCCGAGTCTGGGTGAAGGCGCCGATTCGGGCGCCGTCGTCGGCATTCTCGTCAAGGAAGGCGACCGCGTCGAGAAAGGCCAGACCATCATCGAACTGGAAAACGAAAAGGCCGTCGCGCCCATCCCGGCCAGCGCCGCCGGTGTCGTCTCGAAGATTTACGTCAAGGAGGGCGATAAACTTTCCGTCGGGCAGCGCATTCTCGCGCTCGGCGAGGTGGCTGCGGCAGCCCCGGCACCGGTGACTCAACCGATTGTTGCCGGTCCGCGCCCGGCGGCGAGAGTGACGCATCCGACAACGCCTGAAAAAGTCGAAGTGGAAATCGCCGGCGAAGAATCCGTCGCGATCGACAGCGGGCTGCCTCCAGCCGCGTCCCCGTCCGTGCGCAAAATCGCGCGTGAACTGGGCATTGATTTGGCCCGTGTTCGTGGCAGCGAAGCCGGCGGACGCATCTCGATGACAGACTTGCAAGGCTATGTTGCCCGGCTGCGAACGCTGGCCACACAGCCGGGAAAAGCCGCCGCCGCGCCCGCGCACGCACCGGCTGAGAGCATTGATTTCTCACAGTGGGGCGCGGTGACGAAAAAACCCCTTACCCAACTCCGCAGAGTCATCAGCCGGCGCATGAGCGAAAGCTGGCACGCTGTGCCGCGGGTCACACAGTTCGACGAGGCGGATATCACCGGCTTGATGGAGTTGCGCAAGAAATACGCCGACGCCTACAAAGCCCAAGGCGCGAACCTCACATTGACCTGCTTCGCGTTGAAGGCGCTGGTGGTGGCGCTGAAGAAGCATCCGATTTTCAACGCCAGCCTTGATGAAGCCGCGCAGGAAATTGTCTTCAAAAATTATTTTCACATCGGCATCGCCGTGGATACCGAGGCCGGCCTTATTGTCCCGGTCATACGCGACGTGGACCGGAAAAGCCTCCTGCAACTCGCGCACGATCTCGTGGCGGTGGCGGCGAAGGCGCGCGACCGCAAAGTGACTCCGGATGATTTGAAAGGCGGCACGTTCACCCTCACGAACCAGGGCGGCATCGGCGGCGCGCACTTTACGCCGATTGTGAATGTGCCCGAAGTCGCCATCCTGGGTCTTGGCCGGGGCGCGTTGAAGCCGGCGGTGGTCAACGGCAAAATCGAGCCGCGCCTCATGTTGCCGCTGGCGATCTCGTATGACCACCGTGTGATTGACGGTGGCACGGCCGCGCGGTTCACGGTGGACCTCGTGGATGCACTGGTGAACTTTACCGAGAGCGAGTTGAAACTGTGACCCCCATCGTCCTCGTCGTCGTCCTCGTCCTCGAATGAAGGCCGATGACCGGGGACGAGAATAACTAAAATCCAATGACGTACCAATTCGACCATGAGAAACTCGACGTTTACCGACTCGAACTGGAGTTCATCACCTGGGTGACTCCCCTGCTCGACGAAGCGGCGAACGCTCCCAGGGGCCGAACCCGCGAGGTCATTGATCAACTCGACCGTGCAAGCCTCTCGGCACTTCTGAACACCGCGGAAGGTAACGGCAAACGGCAACGCCCGGTTCGTGGCAAGTTTTTTGATGACGCCCGCGGCTCGGCAACCGAATGCGCCGGCTGTCTGGATGCCTTCGTGGCCAAAGGCGTGTTTCCGCCAGAACGTGTTCAGGCGGGAAAGGAATTGCTGCTCCGCATCGTTTCGATTTTGTCCAAGCTGGTGACGATGTATACGCCTGACGAGGCATTGCGGGAAGATGCGGTCGAATACCGGACAAATCCGCCAACGAATGAATGAACGGTCCAGGCTTCGTTCGAGGACGAGAACGAGGACGAGGACGAGGACGAGAACGATAGAAGATTATGGACCCAATCAAAACCGAACTCCTTGTCCTCGGCGGCGGCCCCGGCGGATACGCCGCCGCGTTCTACGCCGCCGATCTGGGCAAAAAAGTCACCCTCGTCGAACAGGAGGGCCGCCTCGGCGGCGTGTGTCTCAACCGCGGTTGCATTCCATCCAAGGCGCTCATTCACGCGACGAAACTCATTGGCGAATCGCGCGAAGCAGCCGCGCGGGGCATCCAGTTCGAGCCGCCGAAGCTGGATCTGGCTAAAATGCGCGCGTGGAAGGATGCCATCATCCAGAAACTTTCCTCCGGCATTGCCGCCCTGGCCAAGGCGCGCGGCGTGCAGGTGATCTACGGCCGCGGTCATTTTGAAGGCTCGCAATCGCTCCGCGTGGAAACCGCCCAAGGCCAGCAATTCCTCGCCTACGACCAGATCATCGTCGCCGTCGGATCCAGGCCCGCGATGCCGAAGGCGTTCGACCTCGGCAACCCGCGCATCATGACCTCCACCGAGGCACTGCAGATCGAGGACGCGCCCGCCCGGTTGCTCGTCGTTGGCGCCGGTTACATCGGCATGGAGTTGGGGACGGTCTATGCCGCGCTGGGCAGCGAGGTCATCGTCGTTGAGGCGCTGGAAAGCATGTTGACGGGCGCCGACCCCGACCTGGTGCGGCCCGTGCAAAAAGCCGCGGAGAAAACCTTCAAGGAAATCCGCTACCAGGCGCGCGTGCAGAAGATGGCCACCGCCGGCAAGCAGATCAACGTGGCCATGGAACACAACGGCCGCCAGCTTGAGGAGCTTTTCGACCGCGTGCTCGTGTCGGTCGGCCGCGCGCCCAACAGTGAAAATCTCGGCCTCGAAAACACGAAGGTCCAGCTCGACGAAAAGGGCTTCATCAAAATCAACGCGCAACAGCAAACCGCCGATCCGGCCATCTTCGCCATCGGCGACATTGCGGGCGGCGTGATGCTCGCCCACAAAGCTTCCAAGGAGGCGCGCATCGCCGTGGAGAACATCATCGGCGAAAATGCCACGTTCGAGAACGTGGTCATCCCCGCCGTGGTCTTCACCGAACCGGAAGTCGCCTGGTGCGGACTGACCGAAAGTGAAGCCAAAGCCAGAGGCCTCGAGGTGAAAGTCGTCCGCTTCCCGTGGGGCGCGTCCGGTCGCGCGCTGACCTTCGACAAGACCGATGGCGTCACCAAGTTGATCATTCACCCGGAGACCGAGCGCATTCTCGGCGTGGGCATCGTCGGGCACGGCGCGGGTGAGTTGATTGCGGAAGGCGTGCTCGCGGTGGAGATGGGCGCGACCGCGCAGGACCTGGCGCTGTGCGTGCATCCGCACCCGACGCTTTCGGAGACGTTGATGGAAGCGGCGGAAGTTTTCTACGGCCACGCCACGCACCTGTACACGGCGAAGCGGGGGCATGGGAGGCCTGGCTGAACGGTCAACCCGTTCGAGTTCCGACCGGACAATTGCTTCCGGCGAACCCGGCCTGACGGTGAGAAATGTGTTCAGTTCGTCTGCCCAATTCCTCTCACCCTAACCCTCTCCCCTCCGAGGGGAGAGGGAATCGCCATCGGACACGCCGCCAAGGTTAAACGCGCTACGGAATGCCTAACAGCCCGTTGAAAACCCTTCAATTGTAGCCGCCGACGTTAGTCGGCGCTGATTTCGTGAGAGTTTCGATGGCTTTTTGCGCCGACTAACGTCGGCGGCTACTTTCTTTACGGGCTGCTAAGCGCGGTCGCAAACTCCTCCCTCCCATCCGATGGGAGGGCCGGGGTGAGGGCGATTTTACCGGGAAACACAGGCATTGAGTATCACTCCTCCTCCTCGAGGGGATTGTCGCGCAGGACGGCGGCCGGTTTGAGTTGGACAAAATCCTGGAGCCGCTTTTTGCCCTCGATGATCTGGCGCGAACTCAGGCGCCGGACCAGCCGCGACAATTCCTCCATGCCGCGCGCGTTGAGATTTTTCGCCGCCAGGCCGTGCCATTTGTAGGCCTCCACGAGATCGCGCGGAACACCGCGGCCTTTGGCGTAACATTCGCCGAGCTGCGCCTGGGCGATGGCCAGTCCCTGTTCGGCGGCGGCCTGATACCATTGCACGGCGCGGGTCAGGTTGAGCGCGACGCCCTGCCCTTTTTCGTAACAATTGCCGAGATTGAATTGCGCTTCGGGCAGGCCGCGTTCCGCCGCCAGCTGAAAAAAGCGGACCGCCTCCGCGTCGTCGGGCGCGACGCCCTGGCCGTTTTGATGACAAACGCCGATGCTGAATTCGGCCAGCGCGTCTCCCTGTTCGGCGGCCTGGCGAAACCACTTCAATGCTTCGGTGAAACTTTGCGGAACACCCTGCCCGTTTTGATGGCAGATGCCCAGGCTCATCTGCGCGGGCGCGTAGCCTTGCCCGGCGGCCTTGGTGAACCAGCGGACCGCCCCGGAAAAATCCTTTGGCAGTCCCTGGCCGTTGGCGAGGCAGATGCCCAGGCTGTTTTCAGCGGGCGGATATTTCTGCCCGGCCGCCAGCGTGAACCACTTCACCGCCTCGGCGTAATCCTGGGGCGCGTATTCGCCGTTGGCGTAACAGACGCCGACTTTGAATTGCGCGGCGGCATCGCCCGCCTGGGCCGTCTCCCTCAAGCGGTCAAACGCGCGGCTGGCCTGCGGCACCGCCTCGCGCACGGCGAACTGCGCAATCGTGGGATGAGCGAAGACCGGTGCGATTTTCTCCGACCCGCCCTGGCCTGCGCTGGTTGGTGGTGGGGCCGGTTCGTCCTTTTTCTTGCGCGCGATCCAGCGATACAACCGCTTCCATCCGAAAACAATTCCCCAGAAACCGTACCAGAATAGTTTGATCGGACCCATGCAGGGGCAATGTAATGCGGGCTAACTGACTTTGCAGCGAGTTGGAAGGCGTGCGACTCCCGTGTGCCGGTGGGACCAATTCCGAGACTCCAAGTTCAAAGCTCAAAGCTCCAACCAAGCTCCAAGCCCCAACAGCCCGTCAAAAAAGTAGCCGCCGACGTAAGGAGGCGGACAGCACACGGGCAAATCCTATGAAACCCGCCTCCTCACGTCGGCGGCTACACAGTGGGGGCGGTTTTCAACGGTCTGCCAAGCCTCCAAGTTCCACAAACGACAGGTCCGATGCTTTTGCATATTGAAATTTGGAGCTTGTTGATTTTTTGGGGCTTTGAGCTTTGAGCTGGGAACTTTCCCATGAACCGTCACCAACTCGACACGTTAAGGCACCTTATTTCTTTTCCTTGCCCTTGGCAGCTTTCTTCTTCTTTTCTGCTGCGGCGGGCGATGGCGGCGGCAGTTCAGCGCAGCCGGGCGCGGCCTTGTCGAGGTTGGGGGTGACATCGGCGTCCACGTTGCCCACGGCCCAGGCGATGCCGGACATGAGGATTTCCTGGAACAAGGGATTGGTCCACACGTCCTCGCGATGGCCCATGGAAGTGTAGAAGACGCGGCCCTTGCCGTGCAGGCGCGCCCAGGTGGCGGGATACGGCGGACGTTGATACGGCTCGCCGGTCATGCCCTGGGTTTCCTGCACCAGCAACACGTGCAGGTTTTTGGCAAAGTCCTTGAGCGAATACCATTCTTCAGTCAGCTCGAAGCCTTCGCCGCCCGCTTTCAGGCCGGGAAATTTCGTGTCCACGACGCGCATTTTCGACGGCTGTTGCTGGCCGTGGATGATGAACTCGGCGCCGATCATCTGGATGTAGGCGTCCGCTTTGTCGCCGTAATTGTGATAGCGGATGGCGCGGTCCTTGGCGTCCTGGTCGGGGTCTTCGTTGGTGTGAAAAGTATCGGTGGCTGAATGCGTGCCGATGAAGCCTTTGCCATTCTTGATGGCGTCGAGGAAAGCGGCCTTGCCTTCGGGCGACATCGGCGGGTTCTGGTCCTTGCCGGGCGCGGTCAGCACGCCGGTGGTGTAAAAGAAAAAGGCGTCGAACTGGGCCAGATTCTCCGGCGTGAAAAGACCGCCGTCTTTGGTGAACGTAAAGTCAAAATGATGCTTGGGGCCAAGCTCGGCCAGAATGTTCTCGGCGAAACTGGGCTTGTCGCCGCTGCGCTTGATGACCGAGTGCTCGAAGCCGGAGGACTTGGAGAAGAAAAGGATTTTCTTTGTCTTGGGCTGCGCGGCGCGAGCCAGCGGCCAGC
Source organism: uncultured Verrucomicrobiota bacterium (assembly GCA_964539075.1). Lineage (GTDB taxonomy): Bacteria > Verrucomicrobiota > Verrucomicrobiia > Limisphaerales > CAZIFU01 > CAZIFU01. The sequence continues at coordinate 26,767 of CAZIFU010000136.1, forward strand.
CAGCCAGGCCGAGTCCCAGCGCTGCGGTTCCGGTGCGGAGAATCATGTCGCGTCTGTTCATGAGTGAATTGGGGTTGTGCTTTATTGTTGAAATGGACGGGTGGCAGTGTGGCCTGATTCCAGAATTAAACAAAGGAAGATTTCAGCCACGCCCTGAACAGGTGAGGCGAGACTCCGAGCCAAGGCAATGGCGCATGGACACGGCTCGACGGAGTCTCGCCCCACCCGGGACAATTGTGGAGCCGCCTCATTGCTTTTCCAGCGAAGCGCAGACGATTTCCTCGTCGTTGCGCGCGAAGATGTGTTTGTTGGCGTAGGCCGGCTGCGACCAGTTCACCGCCTTCAATTCGCGCCGGCCGCCGTTGGAGGTGGGTTTGATCAGGTGGGTGCGGCTGATTTCCTCGTAGCCTTTGGGTGAAAGTTTCGCGATCACGAGTTCACCGCGGTCGTTGTTGATGAAATAACGGCTGCCGTTGCGGACCAGAAAGGCCGTGGCCCAGCGCGCCTTTTCTTTTGTCAGGTCAGGGGTCTCCCAGACGCGCTCGCCAGTTTTTGCGTTGACACAGCGGAACTGGCCGTAACTGCACACGCCGTAGAGATAGTCGCCATCCAGCGTCGGCGTGCAGATCAGCGCATGCACGCCGTCGGTGTTGATTTCGCTGTTGCTCTTGCCGCGCCAGACGACGCGCGCCTCCGGCCGGGCGGAATCAAGTTCGAGCATCAGTGGCCCGTTGTAAAAAGCGGAAACAAACAGACGGTCGCCGCTCACGACGGGTGTGGCCACGGTGAGGCCAGAGCGCACGAAAAAGGGTTGTTCCCAAAAAACCTTGCCGGTCTCCGGCTGAAGCGACGTGATGGCCTGCGGCTGCCAGATGATGACCTGGCGCGCGCCGCCGGCCTGGATGAGGATCGGCTGGCCGTAGCCCGGCTCGCCCTCGGTGGAAATGGCGCGCCAGATTTCTTTGCCGGTGAGTTTGTCGAAGGCCATGACTTTGGCGTCCGGTTTGCCGCCGACCAGGCAGATCACCCGGTTCCCATCCACGAGCGGCGCGCCCGTCATGCCCCAGACGGGGACGCGAGTCTGATATTCCTTGACGAAATCCTTCTGCCAGAGCACCGCGCCGGTTTTGGCGTTTAGGCAATGCAGCAGGCCCATGCTGCCCAGCGTATAAACGCGGTCGCCGTCCGCCGTCGGCGTGGCGCGCGGGCCGGTGGCGTAAGCGAGGGCCAGGCCGCGATAGTCGGCCTCCCATTTTTGCTCCCAAAGCAGTTTGCCGGTTGTTTCATCGAGACACACGGCCCGTTCGGTGCCGGCCGGGCCTTGCGCGCGCGAAAAATCGGTGACAAAGACGCGGCCTTGCGAGACGGCCGGTCCGTCGTAGCCGCCTTTGATCGGCGTGCGCCATTTGAACTTCAGTCCTTCCCGGGGAAAAGTTTCGAGAATGCCAGTTTCCTTCCAGACGCCCGCGCGGCCCGCGCCGCGCCACTCCGGCCAGTCGTCGGCGCGCGCGGCGACGCAAGCAACCGCCGGGAACAAAATCATCAACCCCCACGCCGACCATGGAGCACGGCGTTGGGGCAGGGAAGAAACAGTTTGGAAAGTCACAGGGCTACGGACGTAAAAAATCAACGATGGGTTACAACCGGAAACCGGGCGCGGCCGGCGGCGCACTTCGTCACCGTGCGCTTTGCGCTCACCAATCCCAGCGCAATTGCCAGTCGTCGCGCGGGCCGCTGCGCAGAATGCGGGTGTAGCGGTCGTTGCCCGCCAGATAACGTTTCTCGTACGATTCGAGGCTTTGCAGCACGTCCTCTTTCGACTCCGGCCATTCGCACAACAGGTCCGGCACTTTTTCCACGGCGTGCATCAGCGCGGCGATTTGCGGCTGCGTGTGGTAGGCCTGCGCGCGCGTGTCAAGAATCACTTCACGCAACAACGCGAGATACCGGTTCATGGTGATGTCATCCGGGTGGGTTTGATTCATAAGCGCAATCATGGGTCCTTTTTCTGCGCGGCGAGCATGGGTTTTCTGTGCTGGGTTAGGAAAGGGCCTGGTGAACGTTGAAGGCGACGTTGAAGGGAACGGCCGCCGGTGTAAAGAGAAAATCGGCGGCCGGCCTTGTGGGGGCATTAAGGCAGGGACGCCAGTCCCCGCCCCTTCAAAACCAAGCCGGACTGAGAATCGGCACGTTACGCACAGGAAATCCCCTCACCCCGGCCCTCTCCCTCTCCCGCCGGAAGAGGGCCGGGGTGGAGGGCCGCTTTAGCGTTTGTACCAATTGTTACTGGGAAATTGTACACGACGCTGGTGGGTGGATCGTCACCCACGCAGAAGTCTCTCGACCCGTTCGCGCACCCGGGCCGGCGGGATGGCCCGCAGGCATTCCAGCGGCTTTTCATAACGGCAGACAGACTTCAAACATGGCGCGCACGGCAGCGAAATCCGCAACGCTTCCGCCTGCTGTCTGTAAGGCCCGGTGCGGCGCGGTTCCGTCGGACCAAAGAGGGCCACCACCGGTTTGTTCAGCGCGGCCGCCACGTGCATCGGCCCGGTGTCGTTGGTCACCATCAATTCGCTCAACCGGACCCATTCGACCATTTCGGGCAGGGAAGTCCGCCCCGTCAGATCGAGGCACCGCTGCAGATGTGTTTGAGCGAGATGCTCGCCCAGACTTCGGTCACTTCCGCCGCCCAGAATGGCGAAGCGCAACTCCGCATGGGCTGAGGCCAACTGGCGTATCAGCTCCGCGTAATGCTCCAGCGGCCACCGCTTGTTCGGCCAGCGCGCTCCGGGATTGATGATAATCCAGCGGGCCGAATCCGGACGCCACTTTTGCCTGATCGCCCCGGCCGCTCCCGCCCGCGGCGGCAACCAGGAAAAATCCCCATGTACCGGCACGCCCAGGACTTTGAGCGTCTCCAGATACCAATCCACCGCGTGCGTGTGAAACGAGGGCCGGCGCACAATCACGTCGTAAAATCCCCGCGCGCCTTCGCGCGGATCGTCCAGGCCGATCAACAACTGCCCGTCGGCCAGCCAGGCGAACGCGCCGCTGCGCGCCAGGCCTTGCAAATCCAGCACCACATCGAATTGCTGAGTTCGTGTCTGCCGGATGCTCGCGAACAGTGCCGGCCAGTGTTGAGGCAATTTCCAAAGCTGGCGGCGAAATAAAATAAGGCCGGTCAGGTCCGGGTCGTCTTCCAGCAACGTTTGCAGGTCTTCGCCAATCCACCAGTAGATTTCATTCGCCGGATCGTGCCGCTTGAGCAAGCGCAGGACAGGCAACGCCTGGATGACATCCCCCAGCGAACTGGGTTTGAGTATCAGGATTTTCAATCGGAAGCAGCGGCGCGGACGGATCCCTCATCTTCCGAACGCCAGCCGCTCCGCCAGCCGCGGGGGCAGACCGGCCTTGATGATTTTGGCCTGGGCCGTCGCAATGTCATAATCCAGCCGGCGCAACTCGATCGTGTTGTCATCCAGATCGTAAATCACGTAGGCCGCCTTCGGGTTGCTATCGCGTGGCTGGCCGATGCTGCCGACGTTGACGAAATATTTGCGGCCCGACTCGACGCGGAATTTGGAGTAGGTCCCGCCCCGCACCACGCTGTCGCGGATGAAGGCCACCGGAACGTGCGTGTGGCCGAAGAAACAAACGCCGGTGTTCTGGTAGGTAAAACTGGCCGCCGCCGCCAGCCGGTCGAAGACGTAACCCCAGCGTTGCGGGCCGTCGAGCGTGGCGTGCACCATGGAAAAACTGGCCACCAGCCGGATGTATTTCAATTCGCGCAGCCATTTCTGGTCGTCCTCGACCAATTGTTTGCGGGTCCAGATCACGGCCTCGCCCGCGTGCGGATTGAAGCCGTCGAGGCTCGTCTCGGCGGAACAATATTCGTCGTGATTGCCTTTGACACAGGGGATCTCCATTTGCCGGACAAGGGCCAGGCATTCCTTGGGATTGGCGCCGTAGCCGACCACATCGCCCACGCAGGCGTAATGGGTGCAATTATTTTTTTTGATGTCTTCCAGGACCACCTGGAACGCCTCCCAATTGCCGTGGATGTCACCAAGAATCGCGTACTTCATTTTATCTCACACCAGTTTACCTGATAATTTCAAAACCGCGATACCCGCCGGACGCCTGTCCCCACGCCGTTTCTTCCCGGCCAATAAAATGGCCCAGTTCCGAATCCTGAATGGCCCGCCGGAACGCTTCCAGTTCGTCCCGTTCGCCATCGGCCATGAATTCCACCCGGCCATCGGGCAAATTCCGCACCGTGCCGGTCACTTCGAACCCGGCCGCCAGCGCCTTGACGGTGTAGCGAAAACCCACGCCCTGCACGCTGCCTGAATATAAAATAGTCAACCGGCTTCGCTGCATGGCCACCGAGTGCAACAACCAACGTCCTCCCTTGCGGGCAGGGCGGCGAGCCGCGGCTCGCCGCTGGTCCTGTACTCACTAAATACAGACACAAGCCGAGCCGTCGGCGCAACGATATTATTCCGGCTGCCAACCACTACTCAATTTTCTTGCGGGCGCGCTTTTTGGCTTCCAACAGCCGGCTGGTCGTGCTGACTGGTTGCGTCGACGCTTTTTCCGGAGGTGCTTCAACAAGAACGGTCGCTTCGGTCTTCGTTTCTTCCGACTGTTCTGCAGGCTGCCGAGGGCGGAAAAGCTCGGCGGCCGCTTGTTCGGCTGGCGCGGTCTGGGTCGCACGGACGTGTGCCCGGCGCGCCAGCAACGCCGACAGCGATTCCTCCGACTGCGGTGCGACCGGAGCGGCCTGCCAGAAAAACAGCCAGCGCCGCAGCACGGCCATCGCCCGCAGCCATTCCTCGCGGTCTATCTGGATGCGCCTCACCGCCACATCCAGCGGAAACAACACCACCGCCAGCCGCAGCAACCATTCCCACAGATCACGCGGCTGAAAGGTTTTTTGGCGGTCGTGCAGAAAGGGATTGTCGTCCGGCTTGACGGCGTCCAAAACACGCCCGTGGCCTGCCTCGGCCAGCCGCTGCAGCAGGTTGAGGTTCGGCGCAGCGGCGTTGAATTCCGGCGAATAATTGATGTTGGCGCCGACCGTCTGGCTGCCGCGCAACTGGCCCTCCTTCACCTCCATCAAATTCAAAAGATACGAGCCGACTTCGCGCATCGGGAACCGCGCCTCGTAACGGCCGGGGCCGGATTGTTGCAGGCGCACCGTCTGCCGCGCGCCTTTGGGGCTGACGGCGACCGCCTGCAGGTTCAGAAAATTCCGGTAATCCCCTTTCGCGTCCAGCGCCTCGACGCTCAACACGCCTTCGCCATGCTCGACGGAAACCTCGGCGGCGAAATCCGCGTTCTCCACCCGCCGCAAACTCCATTGGGCCACCTGCGACCAGAACTGCCGGTACTTCGGCCAGTCCAACCAGTCGCGCGCCCATTTCGCCTTGGCGTCGGAGGTGAAGGCCACCGCGCGGCCCAGGCCGTATTGCCAGTGCGCCAGCAGCGGATCACCTTTTTCGGAAACCAGTGGCACTTCCGCGCGCGCCTTGGGCGTGGCCGCCACGTAGCCGAGCAGTCGCGGATATTCGCCGGCGCCGATGCCGCGCACAATTTCGCCCGGACCGGCCAGCTTCGGGATGAACGGCTCCTCGAAAATTGCCGAACGCAAAATCACCGCTGCTTCCTTGATGAAAATCTGCGGCAATTGTCCGGGCGAACTCACGTCATAAAACCGTCCCCTGCCCTCCTCGGCCATCGTGATCATCGTGGCGGGCGCGACGTGGCCGCCGATCATCACCGTGCTGATGGTGATCTTGTCCGCCACGATGCCTTGCAGCGTTTCCTTTTTGGACGCCGCCGGATCGCCATCGCTGAAGACGACCATGTGCTTGAGGTTGGCGGTGGATTTTTGCAGGGCCTCGTGCGCCATTTGCATCGGCGCCTGAAAGTCGCCCATGTCGCCCGGATTCATCCCGGCGATCAGCTTGCCGAGATCTTTCTTGTTCCCGGCTTTCGTCAGCGGAAACAGCCAGCGATTGCGTCCGTCCCAGAGCACGATCCCCATTTCATCCTCCGGCCCCAGCGCTTCGAGCGCGGCGAAGGCAATGTCTCTGGCCCATTGATTGCCGCCGGGAAATTCCGTGGCGTGCACCACCAGCACCAGCGCGCCGCGCGGCAGCACCTTGCGGCTGTCCAGTTCCATGTCCACGGGCAGCGTCGCCTCCAACGGCGTCCCGCGGTAGCCGCCCGCCGCGTAGGTTTGCTCGCCACCCACGCAGACCAGGCCCACGCCGAAATCGCGCACCGCGCTTTCCAGCAGCCGCAGCAAATCCATTCCCAGATCGCCCGCGGCGATGTTGCTCAGAAAAATCGCGTCGTAACTCTGCAATTCCGCCAGCGTCGCCGGGAAGCCCGCCACGCCGCCGGCCTGGACCTCCAACTGCGCGGTCCGCAACGCCGCCGCCAGCGGTGCGTCCTGCTCCGGCGATTCGGACACCAGCAACACACGCGGCTCGCCCTTCACGCTGGTAAAGCTGCTGGCCCGGTTGTTCTGCGGCACCGGGTCGCCGGACGCGTCGAGCTGGACATTGTAACTGTAAAAGCCCGGCTCGGTGAGCGTTTGCGGAAAAGTGAAAAGATTTTTTCCCTCGGTCAATTCCACCGGCTGCTCGCCGAGGAACTGTTCGTTGCGATAGAGCCGCAGCGTCGCCGTTTTCGCCCGGTCGGTTTGCACAAAAATTTTCGCTTCGAACGTCTGGCCTTGTTTCACCGTGGCCGGCAGGCCGAGTTTCTGCACGGAAACGTCGCCAGACCGCGCGGCCCCTAGCGGCACCACGTCGAGGCTGACGCCCAAAGACAGCGCCGCGGCCAGCGCGCTGAAGGCGTCGCCGACGTTTTCGTTCCCGTCGCTCAACAAGAGCAGCCGCCGCTGGCCGTTCTCCGGAAAGGCCGCCGTGCCCAGCCGGATCGCGCCCGCCAGGTCGGTTTGTTCCGTGGCGATGACGGCCAGGATTTTTGGCAGATCAATCTTCGGGCCCACCGTGGATTCAATGCTCGCGTCCGCGCCAAAGACCAGCACGCCGGCCTTGTCGGTGGATTTTTTTCGCGTCGCGCTTTTGGTCACGTAGTCGCGCGCCGCCTCCTGTTGAGCTGCCGGGACGCTGTCCGAGCGATCGAGCAGGTACACCACGTTCATGCCTTCCAGGGGCCGCAGCCATTGCAGCCCGGCGATGGCCAGGACCACGGACAGGACGATCACCAGCCGCAAGCCCAGCGTCGTCCAGCGCCGCCAGCCCGCGACTTGCGCGTCGGTTTTCCACGCGAACCAGACCGTCCACGCCACCGCCGGCAGAAGCGCGAGCAGCCAGAGGGGATGGGTGAAGGTGAAGGTCATCGAGTGGCGGGAGAAATATTCAGTAATCAGTATTCAGTGGCCTCGGAGCGCACGTCGCCAGTTGTTCAACACTGATCACTGGACACCGAACACTGATTACTTTCTTCCTCACGAACTTTTGCACCCGGTGGTTGCCCGCATCGGCCACGTAAAGATTGCCACGCGAATCCAGCGCCAGACTCCAGGGATTGCTGAATTGCCCGGGCGCGGCACCGGGGCCGCCGAGGATTTCCAGCGGCTGGTCGGCGGCGTCAATAATCTGCACGCGACTGTTGCCATATTCGCAGACAAACTGAAGCCCGGCGGCATCCACGCGAACGTCGTAGGGATAACTGAACTCGCCCCGGCCTTCGCCTGCCCGGCCGTGCGCGCGCAGAAACGTTCCTTCGCGCGAAAAAATCTGGATGCGGTGATTGCACGAATCGGCCACGTATACCCGGTCCGCGCCGTCCACGCCGAGGCCCTCCGCTCGATTGAATTCGCCGGCGCCCTCGCCCGGCTGGCCAAAGGCGCCCAGCAAGCCCCGGCCGTCCGGCGCGAATCGTTGCACGCGTTCCACCGGGCCGTATTCGCTCACGTAGATTTCCCCGCGCGAATTGACGGCCACGGCGCGCGGGAAAGCCAACTGGCCGGCGTTCGTGCCGTTCTCTCCCCATTGAGAGATCAGCTTGCCGTCGGCTGCAAAATAATTGACCCGGGAATAATGCGGCTCCACCACGACCATGTTGCCCGCGTTGTCGCAGTCCATGCCTTTGGGTTTGCCCTTGTCCGTCTGCGGCATCTGCCAGGCGAGGAGAAATTGTCCGGTGGGGGAAAATTTCTGCACGCGGCCGGTCATGTCCACGACGTAGAGGTTGTCCGCCCGGTCCACCGCCACGGAGCGCGGCTTGTTGAACTGCCCCGGCCCGGTGCCACGAGAGCCGATGACTTGCACGCGGCTGAAAAATCTGCTTTGCACCGGCGCTTCTTTCCTCACTGCCTCGGGCGAACATCCTGCGAGCAGAGCAGTGCCAACACATGCCGGCAGTGCTCCCGTGGCTGCGATGGTGACAGCGCGGCTGAAATTGATCCTTATACGCCCCGAAATGAATTGCCGCGTTCTTACGAACACAGCCACGAGAAACAGCGGCGCGACAGCCAGGCCCAGCAACAGCAGGCAAAGCGCGTTGACCTGCGGATTATGGCCGTAATGGAGCAGGTTGAAAATCCGCAGGGCGAGCGTTTCGCCGCCCGGCGGCACATAAAACACCAGTGATTCCACGTCCCACAGACAGAGCAGATAAACCACATACCACGCGGCGGCCACGCGCGGTGCGATTTGCGGCCAATGCGCGTGACGGAACAGTTGCCAACCGGACGCCCCGTTGAGCCGTGCCACATCCACCAGGTCCCGGTCCACGCTACGCATGGCCAGCGTCGCGCCGCTCCAGCCCAACGCCAGATAACGCAGCGTCAATGCCAAGATGACCATGCCGAAGCTTTGGTAGAACGCGATGAACGGCGGACGATTCAACGCGGCGATGAGCGCAATGGCCAGCACCACGCCCGGCACCAAAAAGGGAAGCCACAAGAGCCAGCCCGCCGGCCAGCGCCAGATCAGCAGACCCAACGTCACACAGACCGTCGCCGTCACCGCCGCCAGCCAGAACGAATTCCACACCGCGCCGACGCCGGCCGCAGCAGCTTTGGGCAACTCTGTCCAGGTGCGCGCCGCGCCGGCCAGTTCGACGAGCGGAAGGCCGGCTGACAGCACCGCGATCAAGACCGCGACCGTGCCGGCGCACCGCCACCAGCTTCGGCCCAGTTGCCGGCGAAAAACCGGCGCCGGCACCGCGCCTTCCCCGCGCGGCCAGCCGATTTCCCGGCGCGACAACCAAAGCAACAGGAGCAACGGGGCGGCCACGAGCGGCCAGCTCAGCCGCAGCGCGGCGGCGTAATCGAAAGTGGTGTTGAAACTCACCCAGAGTTCGGCGGGAAACACCTTCACCTGCAAAATGGCGGGCACGGCAAAATTGTTTAGCGCGAGCGCGAATGTCAGCACCGCGGCCTGCGCCAGGGCCGGTCGCGCCAGCGGCACGAGCAGCCAGCGCAACAGCGCCGCGCCGCGCAAGGCCGGGTCGCCTTCCAATTGGGCCGGCTCCAGTTGCCGCCACGCGCCCAGCGTCGTCAGTGTCGTGATCGGCCAGGTCAGCAACACGAGGATCAAGACGGTTCCGCCGGGGGAATAAATGTTCAACGGCAGCCAACCGCGACAGATGCCGTTGTGTCCGAACAGATGAAGCCAACAGCTCGTCACCAGGAACGGAGGCAGCGCGAATCCGACGATGGCCAGTGCCAGCACTCCCTTGCGCCAGCGCGCCTCCAATCCAGCCAGCCAGAGCGCCGCGAGAAAACCCATCGCGACCGACGACGCCGTGGCCAGCGCGCTGACGAACAGACTGTTTTGGA
>CAZIFU010000137.1:0-93004 GCA_964539075.1 uncultured Verrucomicrobiota bacterium
TCACCGATGGGGGCGGTAACTTCAGCCTCACCAAGAACGGCAGCGATACCCTGAACATCAATTCGAACCTGAACAACAACACTTACGGCGGCGGCACCATCATCAATCTCGGCACGGTCAAAGCCATCGGCAATTTGACCCACACCAACCCGCTGGGAACCGGCCCCATCACGATGAATGGCGGCACCCTGCAACTGCGCAGCGACACCAATCAAAACTTTGGCCCCGACGTCGGCTACAACGTGTCCATCAACGCCAGTGCCACGATCAATGTGCAGCGCCAGTCCGGGTCCGGGACCTCTAATAAAGTCTTTACGCTGAACAACCTGACCAATTTCGCCACCCTGTCCGTTTCTGGCGCCAACAACTATTCCCTCCGCTTCGCCGGGACCACCACCTTGAAGGCCAACTCCACCTTCAATATTACGTCCGGCCATCTCATTTTGGATGGCCAGATCACCGATGGCGCCAGCAGCTTTAATCTGATCAAAGACGGCACCAACGACATGACGATTTCCAGTGGCGCCAGCGATTACAACGGCACCAGCACCATCCTGGCCGGCACATTACTGCTCGGCGCCAATGCGCCCAGCGGCGCCAACGGCGCTCTGGGCAATGCCACCTCGACGGTCCTGGTCGGCGACACCAGCGGCACCGACGATGCCAGTCTGCTGGCCAACGGCGCTTTCGTGATTGGCCGCGCGATTCAAGTGCGCGCCGGCAGCAGCGGCCTCATGGTCCTGGGCGCACTGAACACCTCGGGCACAGCAGAGTTCGATGGAGCCGTCACTTTGGACCAGGACGCGGACCTGTCAGCCGCCGGCGGTGGTGAAGTCTCGTTTGGTGGCATAATCAGCGGCGCCGGAGGCATCAACAAGGTGGATGCCGGCACCGTGACCCTTTCTCAGGCCAATACCTTTGGCGGCGCTTCGGACATTACAATGGGCACTTTGAGGAACGGCATTGATAACGCCCTGCCCACGGGCACAGCTCTTACCGTCAGCACCCCGGGCGTTTACAACCTGAATAATTTCAATCAAACCGTCGGCAGCCTGGCCGGCGACGGCTTCGTCACCAACAGCGGCGGGTCCACCCGCACCTTCACCGTCAACAACGGCAGCGACACCACCTTCTCCGGCACGATTCGCGGGCCAATGAATTTGACGAAGACTGGCGCGGGCAAACTGACCTTGAACGGCGCCGCCGCCAACACCCTGAACGGAACGGCCATCATCAGCGGCGGCACGCTGGAATTGAGCAAGACCTCCGCCTTGGGCAGCATCAGTTCATTGACCATCAACGCGGGCGGCACCTTGTTGCTGGCAGGCACTGGGAACCGCGTGAACGACGCCGCTCCTGTAACGCTGGCCGGCGGGGTGATCAACATCGCCGGATTGTCCGAAAACTTCGGCGTGCTGACGCTCTCGATGAGTTCAACCATTGACATGGGTGTCGGCGTCGGCGGCGTGCTCCGTTTCGCCGACAGTCACCTCGCGGTCTGGACCGGCGCGGCGACTCTGACCATCGAGGACTGGGATGGCGCACTCGCCGGGGGCGGAACCGAAGAGCTATTCTTCGGTTCCACCAGTGGCGGACTGATCCCGAGTCAGGAATTGCAGATCCGGTTCTTCAATCCGACCGGCTTGGCGGTGGGAACGTATAACGGTCGCATCCTCGGAACGGGCGAAGTCGTTCCCACACCGGAACCGGCCACCTGGCTGGGCGCGTTCTCCGTGCTGGGCCTGCTGGGCTACCGGGAACGCAGGAAGCTGGGCGCGCTGGCATGCTGGCTGGCCCCACGCCATCGTTAAGCGCCCGTTCAAAAACCTGTTCTCTCGTAACAGCCGACCCGCCCTCCGCAGCACTACTGCGGAGAGTGGAGGTAACGAGGCTCATTCTTCAAAATCCGAAATCCGAAGTTCGCACGCAAACGGCCGAACTCCAGCGGCGGATTTAAATTCTGTAAATCCTGCGAATTATGTCTAGCCTTTGCTCATGGCTTTGGTGCGCATACTTGTGGATGGCTACAACCTGTTGCACGCCTGGCCGGCATTGGCCCGCAGCCGGCCACGCCATTCTGCCGCCGCCCGCGACGAACTGATTCACGCCCTCACCCCGTATCGCGATGCCATCGGCACGCCGATCACCCTCGTGTTCGACGGCGGCCGCGCGCCCGCCGGGACCGTCAGACCGCACAGCACGCCGGAGTTGGAAGTGCTTTATTCGCGGGCCGGTCAAACCGCCGACGACCTGATCGAGCGGGCCGCGCACCGGCTCGGCGCCTTTGGCGACGTGCTGGTGGTCACCGATGATTCCGCCGAGCGGGACACCGTGTTGGCGCTCGGCGGCATGACATCGAGTTGCGCGAATTTCATCCAATCGGTCGAAGCCGCGCTGGGCGAGATGCAGACGGATTTGAAAAACCACAATCGCCGCGAGCGAAAGCAATTTCGCCAGCCACGTTAGCCTGTGAAACGTCTCGTGACATGGATTGCGTTCAGCCTGGCTTCCGTGGTTGCCTTGGACGCTGCGGAAAAGCCGCGCGCCCCTCTGACTCCCGGTCATCGCTATTTGTTTGTCCTCGACACCTCGTTGGCGATGGCTCACGCGCGGGAAACCGTGGCCGCGTTGGTCCCCCAATTGATCCTCTCCGGCATGAACGGCCAGATTCAACCCGGTGACGAATTCACCATCTGGACCTGCGACGAACAGGTGCGGACCGAGCGGTTTCAGCCGGAAATGTGGCTGCCCGAATTGAAGCAGGACCTGGCCGGGGCCACGGCCACGTTTTTGAAAGAGCAACGTTACGAAAACCACTGCCTGATTTACATGGCGCTCGTGGAAATGTTCAAAGTCGTCCAAGTCTCGCGCTCGGTCACCGTCCTGCTCATCAACGACGGCACCGAGCCGTTGCAGGGAACGCCCTTTGATCTTTACGCCAACACCATTTATCGCGACCACGCCCGGCAATTGCGCCGCGCCAAAAAGCCCTTCGTCACGGCGCTCCTGGCCGTGAAGGGGAAAATTATTGCCTGCTCGGTCAGCGCCGGTGGCAACACCATCAACCTCCCGCAAATTCCCGACGAGTTTTTGAAAGTCGCCCGGCCCAAACCGATGCAGCCCGCTCCACCGCCGGCTGCGGCCAGGGTGACCCCGGCGCCGACACCGCCTGTCACAGTGGCTCAAACAACTCCCGCGCCAGTCAAGCCGCCCGAACTTCAGCCTGCCTCGGGTGCGTCCACGGCCATCATGCCGCCCGCAGCGATTTCTCCTGCGCCGAATGAAATTGCGGTCCCAAAAGAACCTGGCCCGACACCGCCTGTTACAGTGACTCAAATAACTCCCGCGCCAGTCGAGCAGCCGGAACCTCAACCTGCTTCGGCTGCTGCCTCGGCACGCCAGCCCGCCCCCAAAAAGCCGCAAAAAAAACAAGCCAATGCGAAAACTGTTCCGGCCGCAAAAGAGGCCGGTTCACCGCCCGCAAAAATAATATCGAGCGCGAAGGAGACAAAAACGGCGACGGGTACGAAGGAAAAATTTCCGGCTGAAAAAAAGCCCGCTCCCCAGCCGGCTCCGCCGAAGCCGGAGCAACCTGCCGTGGGCATGCTGCCGGAACCGGGTCCCCGTCGCGGCCAACTGCTACTCATCGGCGTCGCGCTGCTGGTGGTGGCGGGCGGTCTTGGCTACCTGATCGTCCGCAGCGTTCGCCCCTCGCGCAAGCCCAGCCTCATTTCCCAATCAATGCACCCGGACGATAAATAGGCACCAGAGGCTGAGGCGTTCGCCGGGCAACCTCGCCGCACATTCTTTTTCAGCGAGCGTACGAAACAAACTGCGGACGGACCGCCACGTTCCGAACTCTCGCTACGCCACGCGCAGCCACGCCGTCTTCAGGTAGCCCGGCTCTGCGCGCGTGATGGGAAAATCCGGCGGTTGCGGCGCGTAGTGCTGCTCGCGGATTCTCCGACGACCCGCGCGAATGGCCGAAGCCAGCATTTCCACAAAATGTTCCGGCGCGAGCCGGGCCGCATTGGTCGAGGCCAGCAATACGCCCTCCGGCTTGAGCAGCGGCAGCGCGGCCCCGACAAGGTCGGGATAGTTCTTCTCCGCCTGAAAGGTCCCCTGCCCCTTCGATTGCGAAAACGTCGGAGGGTCGAGCACGATGGCGTCGAACTGCCGCCCTTTCCTGGCCAATCGCCGCAGCCAATCGAAAGCGTCGCCGAAAATGAAATCGTGAGCGGCGGAATCCAGGCCGTTAAGCGCGAAGTTGCGCCGGCCCCACGCCAGATACTTTTTTGACAAATCGAGGCTCGTAGTCCGCGCACCCGCCAGCGCCGCGCAGACCGAGAAGCCGCACGTGTAGGCGAAAATGTTCAGAATTTCGGATTGGACTGCGGAGGGACGAGCTACGCGAGTCCCCATCTTGTCACCCGGCAAGACAGCGTCAGGGACTCGCGTAGCTCGTCCCTCCGGCAGGAGCGGGAAATCCGCCGCGACGTGGTTGGTGAGGAAACGCCGGCGATTGTCACGTTGATCCAGGAACAAGCCGGCCGAGTAGCCCTCGCCGAAACTCAACTCGAACTGCACGCCGTTCTCTCGAACTGCAAATCGCTCCGGCGTCCGTTCGCCCAGGCAGAGCTGCGGGCTGAGTTCCACCGGCGCCTTGCCGCGCACCTGCCGGTCGAGCAGTTTGTGATACGCGCCGCGCAACGACTGCGCCTCCAGCATCCGCGCCAGAGCGGCACGTCGCTCGCCGTCGAGCAGCGCGTCCGACTGCGAGAGCAGGAAGTCGCCAAGTCGTTCAACATACCAGCCGGGCCAGCCGTCGGCTGCGCCGTGGACGAGCCGGCAGGCGTTGGTCGCGGCGGGATCAATGGTCGCCGCCCGCAGTTGCCCGCGCGGATCGGCGTTGAAATCAACCGGCGTCCGAAACGCGACCTCTTCGCCTGTCACGGGGTGTTTGAAGCGCAGTTCCTCCGCGTGCAGACAGACCCGCGGCCAGGGTGTGCCGCCGTAGAGCGTGTCGCCGAGAATCGGGAAGCCGCTCTCCGCAGCATGAACGCGAATCTGGTGCGTGCGGCCCGTCAACGGCTCGGCGGCGAGGAGTGCGGAATGCGGAATGTGGAATGCGGAATCGAGGATCCGGAAGCTTGTCTCGGCGGGTTCGCCGTGCGCGCGGGAAACATAGCGTTCGCCGGCGCGGGCGATGCACGACTTCACTGTGAACTTGCGTCGCACCACCGGCCGGTCGGTGAGCAGCACGTAGTTTTTCCGCACTTCGCGTTGGGTGAATTGTTCGGTGAGCGAGCGGTTGCCCAGAGGCGTTTTGGCGAAGACCATGACGCCGGAGCTTTCCTTGTCGAGCCGGTGGATGATCGCGAGGCGCGACCAGCGGGGTTCGCGGTGGCGGAGCCAGTCGTAAATCCCCTCGCCGGCGAACGGACTCGGAGCGTGCGTGTTCCAGCCGGGCGGCTTGTTGACGACCAGAAGTTGCTCGTCTTCAAACAGGAGGCAGGACAACATAGGCTTGCTAAAAACGGGCGTTCAACATCGAATTCCGAATGAGGCAGCGTGGGTTGATCCCAAGTTGGACGTTCAGCGTGGGATGTTGGATGTTTGACGTTGCGGTTTTGTCTTCACCAGAAATGCCACGCCCCCTGATACACCACCCAGAGACCGAGGAGGAAGTTCGTGATGGCGTGGGCCGTCATGGCGTCGCCGAGCCGCCGCTTCCAGCAGACCAGCCCTTGATAGGCAAACCCACACAGGATGCCAGCCAGCCATTCCCGGTGCGCAAAGCCAAAGACGATGGCGGTGAGCAAAAAGGGAGTCAGGATGAAGTTCCCCAGCGGCACGCTTTGAAAATCGGCTTTGGCCAGATAGCGATAGAGCAACGAGCGGTAAAAAACCTCCTCCAACGGCGGCACGACGAGCGTGGAGCCGGCGATGCGAACGATGACGAAAAACCAGGCCAGGCCGGGGTCGTCTTTGAAATGTTCCGTCGGACACCACGCGGAAACAGGCTGCACCATCTTCGGGTAAAGTCCATCCAGCCCGACCCAGAGGCCGAACACCGCCACGCCGGTCAGGACGGCTTCCCAGCTCGAGGCCCACTTCATCTCGGCGATGAACGGGCGCACGGCCAAAATCAGCCAGAGGCCCACGACCGTTTTCCCAAGGTAAAACAAGTAGCGACCGGCCTCGCCGAAATGTTCCTGGCAAAAAGTCAGCCCCAAAAAAATGAGGAAGGGCGCCACGCGCACCCACTGCGGTGAACCCGTGATGGCCTTGGGCAGTAGATTCATCAGGAGAAAAGTGTCGTGCGCATCGCAGTGCAATACCTGAGATGCTCGCGGCCTGCGAGGATTATTCCAGCGGCACAGGAGCGCGGCGTCCCTTCGGTTGCGGCTGCGTCGCGCCGCGACCGGGCGGTGCAGCCACGCCCGATCAGTTGCGCAAACTGAGCACTTTGGTTTGACCCGAAAACTCCACGGTCACACTTTGCCGTTCAATCTTCACGATGCGAGCTTCATCCACCGTGTCACCCACGAACACCGACTGTCCGTTGATGAGCGCGGAGGGGTTGGAGGGGCGATAATAGACCCCCTGAAGTTTCAACGTCCGAACGGCATTGGCTGCCGGAGCGGCTTCCAGCGTCCCAGCTTTCACTGTCGGCGCTTCCACCGCCACGGATGAGACGGGATTGGGTGCTTCCAGTTGGACAGGCACGGGTTGTTCCATCCGGCTGCTGGCGGTTTGGGGCACCGGTGGGGCGGTCACTGCCGCGTCGCTGCGAGTTTCCATTCGTTGCTCGTCCCTTGCTTTCGGCGCCGATTGGGCGGTCGCCGCGGGAAGACTGCGAGCGGGAGCCGGGACGGTGGCGATGGGGGCTGTGCTGGGAATAGCGCCAGGGGCCTGCTGCCACCCTTTCCAGAAAAACCAGCCCGCCAGCATCAGGACCAGCGCCAGCAGGAACGGCAGCGCCAGCAACATCGCCTGACTGGGCGGGCGGTCGTGATCCACCGGCCGCAACGGCAAGGTGGCCGCCGCCTCGCTGGCGGATGCTTGCCGGGAGCGACTGGCTTGTTTTAAGGCATCATTGATTAAACTCATACATCAAAATCACCTTCGAGTTCCCGAATCGCCATTTTGACCATGCGATAATTGATCACCTCCCGCTGATGCACAAAGCCTGCCAGCATGCATTTGTCGCAAACGGCGTTGATGAGGCGCGGAATCCCCTTGCTGTAACGGTGGATTTGCCAGAGGCCGGGCAGCGTGAAGAAAGGGCCGCCTTTGGAGCCGGAGACTTGCAGGCGGTGCTGCACGTAACGCCCGACTTCACCGCGCGTCAAAGGCCGGAGATGATAGCGCACGGTGATGCGCTGGCGAAGCTGGCGCAGGCGGTGGTCGTTGAGCCGGTCGCGCAATTCCGGCTGGCCCATCAACACGATTTGCAGCAGCTTGCGCTCGTCGGTTTCCAGGTTGGACAGCAGGCGCACCTGTTCGAGCAATTCGTGGGTCAGGTTCTGTGCTTCGTCTATGATCAGCACGGTTTCGCGCCCCTGTTCGAGTTGCAGCAGGAGAAAATGGTTGATGAGCGCCAGCGTCTCCAGACGATCCAGCCCTTTGACCTCCAGCCCGAACTCCATCGCAATGGCCTTGATCAGCTGGCCGGCGTCGAGTACCGGGTTGATGATCAGCGCGGTGGAGAAATTGTCGCCCAGTTGCTCGAGCATCGCGCGGCACAGCGTCGTCTTGCCCGCGCCGACCTCGCCGGTCAGCTGCACAAAACCCTTGCGCTCGCGGATGCCGTAAAGCAAATGGTTGAACGCTTCGCGATGCTTCGCGCTGAAAAAAATAAAGCGCGGGTTCGGTGTAATGTTGAACGGAGGCTCGGACAGCCCGTAATATTCCAAATACACAGCGCCTTTCTATAGCTCACGTCGTTTTCTCTGGAAAGCAAAATGCACGCCAGTCGCTCGCCTCGTTGCGATTCCCCGGCCCCCAAGGCGGCCCGGGCGCCATTTCACCCCGGACCGGCGCGCGTCATCGCAAAATCGAGCGGCTCGCACGGATCAACTTGTCCATTTCCTGGCCAGTGCCAACGCTGATGCGCAGGCAGTCCCGCACCCACGCCGAATCAAACCAGCGGACGAGAATCTTGCGCGCCCGCAATTTCTTCAGCCAGCTTTGCGCCGGATATCGCGGCGGACGCGCGAGCAGAAAGTTCGTCTGGCTCGGAATGACCTCGAAACCCAGCGCGCGGAGTGCTGCGCCCACCCGCTCCCGCGTGGCGATGATGCGGCGGAAGTTTCTGCGGTAGTAAGGCAGGTCCGCAAGCGTTGCCAGCGCGGCGGTCTGGCCCAGCCCGTTGACGTTGTAGCTGTCGCGGATTTTGTCCAGCGCAGCGATGAGTTCGGGATGGCCGACGAAGTAGCCGACGCGCTGGAAACAGAGCGAATACGCTTTCGAGAACGTACGCGAGACGATGACGTGGGGGTATCGTAACGCCAGCGCCAGGGCGTTCTCCCCGGCGAAGTCCACGTAGGCTTCGTCCAGGATGATGATGCCCTGGTGCGCCTGGCACAGCGCTTCCAGTTCCGCGGTTGGATAGCCGCGGCCGCTCGGCGCGTTGGGCGTGGTGACGAACGTGAGCGCGGCGCGGAAATCCCAGACCTTGCCACGCTTCAACCCGGCAACCGACGGCAGGCCAAAGTCGGGCTTCAGTGGCACGGGGGTTTTCGTCGCGCCGTGAATATCCGCCAGCACGGGGTAGAGGGAATAACTTGGCGTGAAATATTGAACAGCTTGTCGTGGCTGTGCTCGTGAGAGCGCGGCTGATTTTGCCTTCTTCAGCCGCGTTCTTCCGAACGCAGCCGCGGGTTCAACAAAACACCTCACCGCCAGCGCCAGCAATTCATCCGAGCCGTTGCCCACGATGATGTTCTCCGGCGAGCAACGGTGGAACTGCGCCAACCGATCGCGCAACGTCTGCGCCGTCGGATTCGGATAAAGCCGCAGCCGGCCATCCGCCGCCGCCCGCACCGCCCGCAACACGCGCGGCGACGGCGGATAAGGATTCTCGTTCGTGTTAAGCTTGATCAACCCCTTGATCTTCGGCTGCTCGCCCGGCACGTAGCCGTGCAACTCGCGCATCAAAGGGCGAATCAAGTCTTTTGATCTGCGTGAAGTCATCCATAACATTTCAGGTGGAAAAAGTTAAAAAGTCGAGGTTCGCGTTTCAATCACCCACCGAAAAAGCGTGAAAGGCATCTTGACGAACGTTCCAGAGCGTGGTCTGCTGCCTGCAAGAAGCGGTGAAAATCACACTCGACTTTAAGCAATGGCTGTCTCCCGATGCCTCAAAACAAATTCGCCGTTTAACACCCGTCTTCAAAAACCTCCGGTCTATCCATGAGGATTACATCAAGGGAGAGACCTTCCACGGCCGATGGACGGACTGTTCGTTTTGGTATAAAGAGAGGCCACAGACCGGATTTCTAGCAGCGGCTGTCTGGCGAGCAGGTGGAACAGCACTCGAAGAGTACGGGGCAAAAAAAACAATCCAGGCGAAGGAAAAATGAAGGTCGATGTGACTTGTGGATACGTTTCCATTCTCCAGCCCGAGATTTTGGTTTCGCATGTGAGGCAAAGTACACAGGGCAGAACTTGGCACAGAAATCACAGAGATTGACCTCGAAGTTATTCGCCACACTAGATCGGGCGACGGCCGACGTTCGACGACTCCCAGAAAAGTGCGGTTTAGCGCTGTGCTTTGCAACAATAGCCATTCAGAAGCAGAAGAGAGTCGAAGCGTCTAGCCGGATTGATGATGTCATGAAACTATTGAGAGCAGACGTGAAATGCGACGCGTGGATTTGGATTGGTAAGGTAGAAGGGCAAAGATTGCCGGATTGGGCCGACTTTCCTTGCGGAGTTCTTGTCTTGGTCAAGGAGGTGAAGTAAACTGCGCTCAGTGTCGAACCTCTGCCGACCTCCCATGCGCGTCCAAGCCTTCCAGTTCCGCAAACTTTTTCACGGCGGGCAGCGCCTTTTAGAGCGAGGCGCGGGTATATTCCACCACGTTGGTGCGGCGTTCAGGCGGCTTTATCCAAAGAGACAGAGACCCGCAAGCCGAGCGGCTCTAAAATCTCTTGCAACGTTGCCAGAGTCGGATTGCCGTTCTTTGAAAGAATCTTGTAAAGGCTCGGTCGCCTGAGTCCAACGCGCCCAGCCAGATTCCCCACGCCGCCGCCCGCCTCGACCACGTCCTTCAGCGCAATCAGGAAGGCAGCGCCGTCTTTTTCCGCCAGCACTCGCGCGAGATACTCGGCGGCGTATTTGGGATCACGCAGCCGTTTGAGCAAATCAACCCGGTAATTTTTTAGACGCATATTTCGTGAATTGTTGCCACAACTGTTGCGCACGGCGGATGTCGCGCGCCTGGCTGCTTTTGTCGCCACCGCCCAACAACACTACGATCTGTCGGCCGTGCAGTCCGTAATACACGCGGAGGCCAGGGCCGAGGGCGATCCGCAACTCAAACACTCCGCCGCCCACGGACTTGCAATCACCGAAATTACCGGCGCGCATCCGGACCAGACGCGCGTCCACCGCCGCCTGCATTCTTTTGTCGTGGAGGGAATCAAACCACTCGTCAAACGGGACGAGCCCATTCTGAAGCTCCAGCTTCTTGATCTCCCTCTCGATCATTTTGAGTGTAATTTATAGATGACAGCCTTGTCAACCTCCCGTGGGGATTTATTTCCTGATTTCCGCCGACTTTCCATGCGCGCCCAAGCCTTCCAGTGCTGCGAATTTATTCACCGCGGGCACCGCTTTCTTGAGCGAGGCGCGGGTGTACTCCACCACGCTCGTGCGGCGCAGGATTTCGTCCACCGTCAGGCCGCAACCGCCATTGGCCGGGCGTGAGCGATTTCGTCTCTTGCAGTTTGACGAACCTGATTGGCAAGCAGCGTAACGACCGCGATGGTTTTACCAGTGAGCGTCATGAACTCCACCGTGCAGCCCTTGCCGCCCTCGTGAACGAGCACAACCGTGCCGATGTCGCCCTTGGCCAGGCCATGCTCCGGCAAGTCGGTCGTCAACACCACACTATCGAGTTCTTTGATCATCGCATCAGGTATCCAGCGGATACGCCGTCGCTAATGTAGCAATTTCCTGCCGATTGGCAATAAACCAAACCGCGCGCACTTTTGGCGCGCGTCCATCCGGAGCGGGCAGCGGACCTTCCACAACGTAGTTCCGTCCGAACGCTGTGGTCACGATCACGGTCACTTCATGAGTGCGGGCGTGGTTCAGCAAGGCGGAGGCGAGCGTTTCCCAAGCTTCGAGTTTGAATTCAAAGCTTTGAACGAACGCGGCCTTATGCTGCCCGTCGCGATGCCCGGTGGAGAGCAGGTACTGTGTAATTTTCCCGCCCGGTACAACGGCTCGTTCCGCGTTGGGCAGTTTCATCCGCGCGTTTTTCGGTTCAAGTCTGGCGAGTCTCCGCCGATTTCCCATGCGCGCCCAAGCCTTCCAGTTCGGCGAATTTTTTCACAGCGGGCAGCGCCTTTTTGAGCGAGGCGCGGGTGTATTCGACGACGCTGGTTCGGCGCTGGAACTGGTCCACCGTCAGGCCGGCGAACGACGCGCCCGCGCCGCCGGTTGGCAACGTGTGGCTGGGGCCGGCGACGTAATCGCCCAGCACCGTCGGCGACCACGGGCCAAGGAAAATCGCGCCGGCCGTCAGAATTCCTTCCGAAACCTTGCGCGGATTGCGCGTCATCACTTCGCAATGCTCCGGCGCGAGCTGGTTCACCAGCGCGATGCCCGTGTCGAGCGACTCCACTTGAATCAGCCAGCCGTTGTTGTCGAGTGCGCGTTGAATAAAGTCGCGCCGCGCCAGCCTGGGCAGTTGTTTGGCGATTTCCTTCTCCACCGCCATGAGCACCTTGCCCGATGTCGTCACCAGCCAGACGCGCTCGTGACCGGAACCGTGCTCGGCCTGCGCCAGCAAGTCGGCGGCGGCAAACTTCGGACTGGCCGTGTCGTCGGCCAGCACGAGCACCTCGCTGGGGCCGGGCAGCAAGTCCACCGCGACGCGGCCGAACAGCAACCGCTTGGCCGCGACAACGTAGGCGTTGCCCGGGCCATAAATCTTTTGCACGCGGCGAATCGTGGCCGTACCGAGCGCCATCGCCGCAATGGCCTGGGCGCCGCCGACCTTGTAAATCTCCGTCGCGCCCGCCGCGCGTGCGGCGAATAGGAGCGCGGAATTGATCGAGCCATTTTTGTCCGGGGGCGTGCAGACGACGATTTCCAGGCAACCAGCCACGCGCGCCAGCGTGATGGTCATCAGCGCCGTCGAAACCAGCGGCGCCGTGCCGCCCGGAATATAGATGCCCACGCGCTGGAAGGGATCGAACCTCTCGCCCACCGCCGCGCCGTGCGAGTTGCGCATTTTCCAATCCTTGCGCCGGGATTTTCGCGCGAAGGGAGCGATGTTCTTTTCCGCTTCAGCGACCGCCGCCCGCAAGGAGTCACCGGCCTTCAACGAAGCGTTGAGCAATTCCGCAGTGTTGACTGCCAGTTGCCCGGCCGTGAGTTTCGCGCCGTCGAAACGCCCGGTGAATTCCAGAATGGCCGCATCCCCCTGCTCGCGCACCGCTTCCACGATGTCGCGGGCGCGCTGCTCGATCACTGGATCGAAGAGGCTCGACGCGGCCGTGAGTTCACGGATTCGCCGGGTGTAATCCGCATCCGTATGGCGAATGACCTTCATGCGGCGTTGAAACTAGAAGAAGAAATGCGAAAAGTCAAAATGCGCCGCAATCCGGATGAAGCGGCTCCGATCAAAGCATGGAATCGGCCCCCGGCGGCTTGCTGGTGATGTCAAAGACGCGGCGTTTGACATCTTTGACTCGGTTGACAATTCGGTTGGCGAACGGCAGCTAAACCTTCCCTGCACCCGCTCCATTGGGGTTGATTTCCAGATCGGTGACCAGGAGCAAGTCAACAATGTTCAGGCGGTCGTCGGGTTGATAAACAGTGACCGTGCGTCCGCTCGGTGCTGTGGCCATGAACTCACGGTGCGCCACCGGAATGCTGCGCCCATCGGCCAGATGAATGACAAAGGCCTGGAATGGCTGGGCATCCCATAGTTCGCGGAATTTTTCAATGGTCATTCTGAAATGAGCAATACTCCATCCACGCCCTCAATGCAAGCGGCGCGCACCAGCCTGAAAATCCAGGCGACATCCGCCCTCGCAACCTCAAAGCCTACTCCCATTCAATCGTCCCCGGCGGTTTGCTGGTGATGTCCAGGCAGACGCGGTTGACGCCCTTGACTTCATTGATGATGCGGTTGGAAAGTTTTTCCAGCAACTCGTAAGGCAGCTTCACCCAGTCGGCGGTCATGCCGTCCTGCGAATCCACCGCGCGGGCGGATAGTAAAATCGCCGGTACGGTCGTAGCGTCACACGGACGCTGCATGGGCGAGGAATTACGCGGCAATCAGAGAGCAGCCAAGATTGCTGCTTGACCCCACGAGGAGAATAGCACCTAACTTCAGTGGTGCGTCGAACGTTAAGCCGGTAAAGCAAATATGAACTCTATCGCTCGCTCCAAAGATGGATTGAAAGGCACACGCATTGTTTTTCAATCATGCTTACTCGCTGTGCTGTTCGGCATGCTGCTACCCGGGTGCAGCACCACACCAATCAAGTCCGACTTGATCACAGTGTATAAGGAGGGCGAAAAACCAGAAAAGCCTTATGAAAAGGTCAGACTTCTTACATACGTTGATTGGGCTGGAAAAGATGAGATCGCATAAAACTATTTCATAAGGAAAGCAGAAAAAAAATGCTGATGCAATTATTTTACTGCCACATGAAAATGCAGGAATCTTCGGACTGCCGTCCAAGTATCGCTTCAAGGCGCTGGCAATTAGATGGACCAGCCAATCAACAAGTAAGTAGGACGTGACCGGACTTTAGCTCGGCGAGCCAATCGTACACTTGGTGCGTTGAGCGTCACTCCCATTCAATCGTCCCCGGCGGCTTGCTGGTGATGTCGAAGCAGACCCGGTTGACGCCCTTGACTTCATTGATGATGCGGCTGGAAAGTTTTTCGAGCAGTTCGTAGGGCAGCTTCACCCAGTCGGCGGTCATGCCGTCCTGCGAGTCCACGGCGCGCAAGGCGATGGTGTAATCGTAAGTGCGCTCGTCGCCCATCACTCCGACGCTGCGCACAGGCAGCAACACGGCGAAGCTCTGCCAGATCTTGTAATACCATCCGCTCTTCTTCATTTCATCAATGACGATCCCGTCGGCGTTGCGCAGGATCGCGCAGCGGGCGGGCGTGACTTCGCCCAGGATTCGCACGGCCAGGCCCGGTCCGGGAAACGGCTGGCGATAGACGATTTCCTTCGGCAAACCGAGTTCCAATCCGAGCAGCCGCACTTCATCTTTGAAGAGGCATTTGAGCGGTTCGACCAGTTGGAATTTCATGTTCCGGGGCAGGCCGCCGACGTTGTGGTGGCTTTTGATGAGCGCAGCGGGATTGCCGGCAATGGGAACGGATTCGATGACGTCGGGGTAGAGTGTGCCCTGCGCGAGGAACCTGGCCCGGCCCGCGCGTTTGGCGGCGGTCTGAAAAACCTCGATGAACGTCTTGCCGATGATTTTGCGTTTGCGTTCCGGGTCGGTCACGCCGCGCAGCCGTCTGAGAAAGAGCCGCGAGGCGTCCTCGTATTGCAGCTTGATGCGAAAGTGGCGGCCAAAAACCTCCCGCACCGTTTCCGCCTCGCGCGCGCGGAGCAGGCCGTTGTTGACGAAGATGCAGGTGAGTTGCCCGCCAATCGCCTTGTGCAGCAAGGCTGCCGCGACGCTCGAGTCCACGCCGCCGCTCAGGCCGAGAATGACGCGCTCGCCACCGACCTGGGCGCGGATTTCGCCGACCGCCTGTTCCACGTAGCTGCGCATCGTCCAGTTTCTGCCGCAGCCGCAGACGCCGTGGACAAAGTTGCTGTAAATCTCGCGCCCGTGCGGCGTGTGGACGACTTCGGGATGGAATTGGAGGCCATAAAAGTTTTTCTCGTGGTGTTCGATGGCGGCGTAATCCGAATTCTCGGTGGTGGCCACCGGGACGAACCCCTTGGGGAGGCGGGTGAGTTTGTCGCCGTGCGAGTTCCATACCTGGAGCGTGTCGGGCAATTTGCGGAACAACATGCAGGAGCCGTCCTTGACGGTGAGCGTGCCCTTGCCGTATTCGCGTTTCTGGCCCGGCTCCACCTTGCCGCCCAGAAAGTGGGCGAGCAATTGCACGCCGTAACAAATCCCGAGCACCGGAATGCCGAGCCGGAAGATTCCCTTGTCCGGCAACGGCGCTCTCTTCGCATAAACACTGGCCGGACCGCCGGAAAGAATGAGGCCCTTCGGGCGCAACGCCGTGATCCCGGCCACCGGCGTGTCATGGCGCAGGATGGTGGAATACACATTGCATTCGCGGATGCGGCGCGCGATGACCTGGGTGTACTGGGAACCGAAATCGAGAATGACAATCTGCTCGTTCATGACGAATGAGGGAAAAGGGTTTGCCCGCGCGCGCCGGTTTGGGCGGGTAAAAAAGTTGGCGACCAGGCTTCAGTCGTGTCGATGCAGTTGAAAACCACGAATAGACACAAATGGACACGAATTTCACGGATTGACACGGATGAAAAAACCAATCCGTGCAAATTCGTGAAATCCGGGTCTCAGCATGCGTGTTTATTCGTGTCCATTCGTGGTTGTATTGAATTTTACGGCCAAGGGCTACTGCTTCACGACCGTCACTTCACCGGTCTTCGGATTGTATTCGATTTTCATGCCGTAGGGTGGCCGGGGCAGGCTCGGCAAATACCTGGCGGTGACCAGTTCGTTCAGGTCCTTGGGATAACGGCCTTCCTGCACGGAGAACTGTTGCACGGCCTGGTTCAGCGAGACGGTTTCGATGGTTTTTTCCGCGTTCTGCTTGGCTCGCGCGACGGCGCCCAGGTAATCCACGGGCGCGGTCAAGGGATTACCGCTGGCGGCGGGCGCGTTGGTCGGCTTGGGCGGCGGCGCTTCCTCCTTCCGACCGCAACCCGCCAGTGAAAAGCCGGCGACCAGCAACAGGCAGAGTTGGGTTTTCATGGAGTCAGTTTAATCCATTAAAAATGAAAAAACCAAGCCTGAAGCGAGCCAGCAAAAAAGGGCCTGGCGCCTGGCAAACGCCCGGCTTGGGTGAAAATCAACCCGCCCGGCGACAGGAGTGCCGGTTGGGTTGAGGCGCGTCCGACCGCAGTTATTACTTGGGCGCGTCGGGCACTTTGGGAGCGTCCGGCATCTTGGGCGGCTCTTCTTTCTTTTGGCAGCCCACGAGCACAAACGCGCTCACCAGTGACAACAGGAGGTAGGTGGTAATCTTTTTCATGGGCGGCAGTCTAACAGTCCCCAAGCGTCTGCCAAGCGGAAAAATTCGCTTTTTCACAGGTCTCTTGCAGGCGTGCTGTTCTCTCGTGGGAGACGAGGTAACGAGGCTCTGATCAATTTCGGATTTCGAATTTCGGATTTGGAGGAATGAGCCTCCTCACGTCGGCTCCTGCTTTTTTACCGGGCTGTTGGCCAACAACTCACCAGCGATTCGCCGGGCTTGTTCCACCAGTTCGCGGTCGCCGGCCAGGTCGCCGAAGCGCAGCGGCGGCAAGCCGCTTTGCTGACGGCCCAGCAACTCGCCCGGACCGCGCAAGCGCAAGTCCGCCTCGGCGATCTGGAAGCCATCGGTCGTCGCGGCCAGCACTTGCAAACGCTTTTTCGCCTCGTCGGTCTTCACCGGCGCGACCAGGACGCAATAGGAGTCGTGCGCGCCGCGGCCGATGCGCCCGCGCAACTGGTGCAGTTGCGCCAGCCCGAATTGCTCCGCGTTTTCGATGAGCATCACCGTGGCGTTGGGCACGTCAATGCCGACCTCGATGATGGATGTGGCGAGCAGCACGTGGAGTTCATTCGCCGCGAAGGCGCGCGTCACCCGGTCCTTTTCCGCCCCGGCCATCCGGCCATGCAGGAGGCCGACCTGGAACGGCGCGAGTTGCGCGCGCAACCGTTCCCACTCGCGCTTCACGGCCTTCACTTCGCCGCCCTCGTCCTCTTCGACGCGCGGATAAACCACGTACGCCTGCCGGCCTTCCGTCAGTTTGGTTTTGAGGAACGCCCACACGCGGTCGAGCCGGTCGGCGGCGCGCAGGAACGTCTGGATGCGTCCGCGTCCGGCCGGCATTTCATCAATCACCGAGATATCCAGGTCGCCGTAGAGCGTCAGCCCCAGCGTGCGCGGGATGGGCGTGGCGGTCATCACGAGCAAATGCGGATAGCGTCCCTTGCGGACGAGCTTCTCCCGTTGGGCCACGCCGAACTTGTGTTGCTCGTCAATGATCACGAGGCCAAGTTTGGGAAGGTCGAAGCCTTCGGTGATGAGCGCGTGAGTGCCGATGGTGAGAAATGCGGAGAGCGGAGTGCGGAGTGCGGAATCCGCGGCAGCACGGCCCGGAAGGTTGAGCGTTGAAGCTTGGGCGTTGGAAGTTTTCCGGCTGCCGGTGCGAAGTTCGACCATCACGCCCAGCGGCTCAAGCCACGCATGAAAAGTCCGGTAGTGTTGCTCGGCC
This sequence comes from uncultured Verrucomicrobiota bacterium, assembly GCA_964539075.1. GTDB lineage: Bacteria > Verrucomicrobiota > Verrucomicrobiia > Limisphaerales > CAZIFU01 > CAZIFU01. Next base: position 17,687 of record CAZIFU010000137.1, read on the forward strand.
AGGATTTCCGTCGGCGCCATCAGCGCGACGTTGAAGCCGCCCTCCAGCGCCATCAACGCGCAGCAGGCCGCCACCACGGTTTTGCCGGAGCCGACGTCGCCTTGCAGCAGGCGGCGCATCGGTTGGGCGCCGCCGAGGTCGCGCCGCAACTCGCGCAGCACCCGGGTTTGCGCCGCGGTGAGTGGGAAGCCGAGCCGCGCGAGGAAGGGCTTGATGAGCCGGTTGTCACCGGCACACGGCAGGCCGCGCGCATTGGCCTGGAGATTTTTGCGGCGTGTCTGGATGGCGAGTTGCAATTCGAGAAACTCATCGAAGGCCAGGCGGCGCCGGCCCAATTCGGCGTCGGGAAGTTCCTCCGGGAAGTGGAGCATGTGGATGGCGTTGGCGCGCGTGGGAAGGTTGGGAGTCCCGTCCCGCTGTGGCGCGGACGGCTGCGCGCGAGGGGCCGTCACTTTTTCGGTCGCCCGACCGGCTAAAGCCGGGACTCCAAACACTGGTTCGACGATGTGCCGTTCGTACTTTTCCAACGTCCGCCAGATCAACGCGCGCAGCCAGCGCTGCGGCAGGCCCTCGGTCAACGGATAAATCGGCGCGACGCGGTTGAGGTGGATGGAGATTTCCTCGCCGCCCTCGATGACTTCGGTTTCCGGGTGGTCCATCGTGCGCGGCTTGAGCGAAACCGGTTTGCCAAAAACCAGCACCTCGTTGCCAACCTGAAAATATTTTTCCATGAACGGCAGGTTCCACCAGCGGCAATGCAGCCGGCCGGTGCCGTCCTCGAGGATGATTTCGAAGACCGACTTGGTGCCGCCGCGCCAGCGTTTGATTCCTTGCGCGACGATTTTTCCCCGCGTGGTCGCCGCCTCGTTGAGCCGCAAATCGGCGAAGGGCCGGACGCGCCGGCGGTCTTCGTAACGGCGCGGGCGATGGAGCAGCAGGTCCTCGACAGTGCGGACTTCCAGGCGGGCCAGTTGCGCCGCGCGATCCGGGCCGACGCCAGACAAAACTTTCACTGGCGCAGCCAACGGGAGCGTGGGCGAGTTGGGCATGGCGGTTTTATAGGGTCGAAGGTTCAAAGTCCAAAGTCCTAAATAAAGCGCTGCTCGACGCAAAGCGCATCTTGAGGGCGTGTTGCCCAAATCTGCCTGTTCGGAATTCCGCCTTCAGGCGGTCAGGAGGTCCTTATTTCGCCGACCGCCTGAAGGCGGAACTCCGGACAGATCGGCAAGACGCGCCATCGCAAAATTTGAACTTTGAACTTTGAGCTTTGAGCTTCATGCTGAAACGCGATGGCCGATGAATCCGATTCTCCGCTCGACCAGCTGTGGAAGGAATACAGCCTGGCCTTTCGCGACTTCGACGACCTGACGCTGGGGCGCTGGATGGCGCAGACGCTGGGCCAGTTGCAGGGGCGCGCGTGGCGGCTGTCGCATCCGTTGCTCGGCGCCTACCGGCTGGCGGCGCAGTTGGGCCATGATCGGCAGGTGTGGTTGAAACGCCTGGCCACGGCGCCGATGGGCTATCAGGAAGCCGCCTGCTGCCGGGCACCGTTGTTGCCGTTGCTCACCCGCGACGTGCTGGAGTCCGGCCTGGTCTGCCAGCATTGCGGTGAAACGGCGCTGGCGTTCGATGAATTGCCGGTCGAGCTGGGCCGCGCGTTGAAAAGCTGGGCCGAGGAATATGCGCCCATCCATGCGGTCGCCCACTGGGAGGATCGCCAGCGCAAGAACGCCGCCAACTACAATCGCGCGCTGGATGAGGCGGCCGACGAAGCCGAGAAACTCCTGGTCCGGGTGGGTGCGGAACTCGCGCCCAAATTATTGGAGCACTTTCCCGCCGCCGTGTGGGAGGACCAGGATGAATGCCTCGAAGTCCGGCCGGAGGACATCGAGTTGTGACGCTGAGGCGACCGGGCCGTATTCCAAGCGTATGAAATTATTGTTCAAGTGGGCCATCCGCCTGTTCGTGGCCGTGGTGGTGGTGGTGGTGGTGTTCATTTTGTCACTGGACACGGCGGTCAAGGCGCTGACCGAATACCGGCTGCAATCACAAACCGGCCTGGAAGCGAAGATCGGGCGGATGGAAATTGGCCTGTTGAATCCCAAATTGACCATCGAGGGTTTGAAGCTTTACAACGCGCCGGAGTTCGGCGGCGCGCCGTTCATTGACCTGCCGGAGTTGCACCTGGAATACGACCGCGCCGCGCTGGCGGAAAGGAAACTTCATTTCACCCTGGTCCGGTTGAACCTGGCGGAGGTCAACGTGGTGGTGAACAAGGCCGGCCAGACCAACACGGCGGCGGTCCAGGGACGACTGGAAAAACAGAAGGCGGGACAATCGCGCCACCGGAAAAAAATTGCGAACCTGGAATTCGCCGGCATTGACTCGCTCAACCTGACTTTGGGCACCGCCAGGTTCACCGACCTGCGCGATCCCGGCCACAACATCGCCTACACGCTGGGCTTGACCAACCAGATCCTGACCAACGTGACGGCGCCCCAGGACTTGTATGGTTTGGTGTTTCTCCTCTGGGCCAAAAACGGGATGCCGTCGCTGGGAGAAATCCTAAAGCCAACGCAGTAGGCGGGCGGAAGACCCCGGGGAAGAATCCTGGCGTGACCTCTATTGAGTTCCGCAAAACAAGTGACAGAAAACCGCCTTCAGCCCGGCCACACTTCGGTTTTGCTTGGGGAAGTTGAGTCGCGCTGAAGCAACCCCTCACCCTGACCCTCTCCCCTTCCGAAGGGGAGAGGGAAATCGGCCGGCCAGCGCAACGGCTCGAGCGGTGGTTCCCGCTCCCCTCATCCGATGAGGGAGAGGGTCAGGATGAGGGTGTTTTCACCCGCTACGATGCCTTGCCAGATGGCAGTGGAGACTGGATGAGAGCGGGCGTTCGTCACTATTTTCGGCAGTGCCAGATAGTTTTCTTTGTCGGCGGAAACCGTCACTGAATCACACCGCGTTTGCGCAGCACCGCTTCCATCGCGCGATCCATCATCAGGTCAGCGAGGGGCCTGGTCACTTCATCCAGCGCCGCGTGGGCGGCCTTGAGCCGGGACAGGTCGCCCGTTTTACTGGCCGGATCTTCGGCGGACAACGCTTCCTCGACGGCCCGCAGCGCGGCTTCGACCTGCGCGCGGTGATTTTCCTCGATTTGGGCGGCGCAGGTGGCCAGTCCTTTGCGAGTACCTTGCACGGTTTCTTCCGCGCGCAGTTTCGCTTCGATCCAGCGCCGCGCGGCCAGGTCGTCGAACGCGTGCTCGACGGATTCTTCGACCATCCGTTGCACCGCGGCGTCGTCCACGTCCACGGCGGATTTCATTTCGACGACGACCTGCTTACCGGTCTGGAGGTCGCGCGCCAGAACGTGCAGGATGCCGTTGGCGTCAATCTCAAACTGCACACCGACGCGCGGCACGCCTTTGGGCGCGGGCGCGAAATCAATCGTGAAGCGGCCCAGGCTCCAGTTGTCACGGGCGCGCTCGCGTTCACCCTGCAAGACGTGGATCAACATGCCCGGCTGTTGGTCCACGGCGGTGGTGAGCACCTCGCCGGCCTTGAGGGGGAGGGTGGAGTTGCGGGGGATGAGCACATTCATCAGGCCGCCGAACGTTTCGAGGCCCAGCGACAAAGGGGTGACATCGAGCAGCAAGACATTGCGAAATCCGCCGGAAAGAATTTCGGCCTGGATCGCCGCGCCCAGCGCCACGGCTTCGTCCGGGTTTTGCGACGTATTGAGCGCCGGCCCGGCGGGGCGGTGAGGATCGGCGCCGATGCGGATGCTTCCCGCCGCGGCCTCGAATTCCGCGCAGCCAAAGATTTCCGCGACCATCTGGCGGACCAATGGCATGCGCGTCTGGCCGCCCACGAGCAGCACCTGATCCAAATCCTTCGCCTCCAGCCGGGCATCACTGAGCGAGCGCAAACAATGCGCCCGCGTGCGGGCCACGATGTCGCGCGTCAAGCCGTCGAGTTCGGCGCGCGTCAAGCGCAGCGAAAAACTGAAAGCAGGCGCCAGGAAGGGCAACGAGATTTCGACCTCCGTTTCGGTGGATAATCTGATTTTCACTTGCTCCGCCGCTTCCCGGATCCGCGCCAGCATCGGCAGAGCGTCATCGTAGGAGCCGACGGGAGGAGGCTCTGACTTTCCCGCAGCAGAATCAGTGAGCCTCCTTACGTCGGCTGCTACGCGAGAAAGGTCTGGACCGCCCGCGGCTTTGATTTTCCCGACGAGGAAGTCAACGATGCGCTTGTCCAGATCGTCGCCGCCCAGGCGGGTGTTGCCGTTGGTGGCGAGGACTTGAAAGACGCCGTTGCTCAATTCGAGGATGGACAGGTCGAACGTGCCGCCGCCCAGGTCATAGACGGCGATTTTGGAATGATCCTTGAGCTTGTCCAAACCGTAGGCGAGCGCGGCGGCGGTCGGCTCGTTGAGGATCCGCTCGACGGTGAAACCGGCCAGTTCGCCGGCCTTTTTGGTGGCGTTGCGCTGGGCGTCGTTGAAGTAGGCGGGCACCGTGATGACGGCGCGCTCCACCGGTTCGCCCAGCGCGGCCTCGGCGTCGCGTTTCAATTTCCGCAGGATTTCCGCCGAGATTTCCTCCGGCGAATAAGCGCGGCCATGAATGGGAATAACCACCGGCCCGGCGCCCGCGCCCGTGACCGGATAGGTGACCAGCATTTCCTCCTGCGCGATCTCGTTGCCGCGCCGGCCCATGAAGCGTTTGACGGAATAAACGGTTTCCGCCGGCCGGAGGAGGCGCACACGGCTGGCCGGATGGCCCACCAGCGGCTGGCCGCCCGGGTGGGGAAAATGCACGACCGACGGCGTCAGGCGCTGCCCCTGCGCGTCCGCGATGACAAAGGGAATCCCGGAATCCACCGTGGCGACGAGGGAATTGGTGGTGCCCAGGTCAATGCCGACGATTTTGCTCATGCGGTGGAAAGGCTGCCATGATTGGCCCCCGGCCCGCACGCCCTTTTTGCGCGAGGCGGTACGGGACATCGACAGCGCGGCGGCGGATGATTAAACTGCTTCCTCATGAACTGCATCGTCACCGCCGGCCCCACGTATGAATCGCTGGATGAAGTGCGACGGCTCACTAATTTTTCCACCGGCAGATTCGGCTCGCAACTGGCGGATTTCCTCGCCGAACGCGGCCATGCCGTGACGCTGTTGCTCGGCCATTACGCGACATATCGCGGCGCGTCGAAGGCGCAGCCCATCATCCCATTCGCGTCCACGGCGGATTTGCACGACCGCCTGCGGGCACTGGCGGCGGGGCCGGTGGACGCGGTCTATCACGCGGCGGCGGTGAGTGATTTTTCCTTCGGCAAAGTCTGGGAGCGTTCGCCGCAGGGCGAGTTGCGCGAGTTGAAGGCCGGCAAGGTTTCCTCGCGCCAGGGCGCATTGCTGGCCGAACTGGTGCCCACGCCGAAAATCATCGCGAGCCTGCGCCAATGGTATCCCCGCGCGCGCCTGGTGGGCTGGAAGTACGAAGTGGACGAAGACCGCGCCAGTGTGATTGCCAGGGCGGAAAAGCAAATCGAAGAAAACCACACCGACGCGTGCGTGGCCAATGGGCGCGCGTACGGTTTTGGGTTTGGCCTGGTGACGGGGCCGGGCCGGTGCGCGCATTTCCCCGACCCGCAGGAGCTTTACGCGGCGCTGGAGCGGGCGGGTCAACCTTGAACGGCCCGGGCGGGCGCCGGCGGGCCGGCCGCGCGCGCGAAGCTGACCGAATCCCGATAGCGCTTGTTATCGGCGCGGATGCGGGCGGTGAGCGTCTTGCCGATGGCGAGCAACATGGGCGTGGCCAGACTGGGAAACTCCGTGGCGAGCTGGCGGAAGTTGGCGGCGGTGATTTTCAGGAGCGCGCTGTCCCGGTTGGCCACGATGTCCGCCGAGCGCGGGCCGCTGTCGAACAAAGCGATCTCGCCGAACAATTCGCCGGCCGCCAGCGTCGCCAGCGTGGTTTCCTTGCCCCCGATCATCAGGCGCACGCGCACCTCGCCTTCGAGCACCAGATACATCGCTTCGCCCGGCTCGCCCTGCTTCACGATCTCGGTCCATTGCCGGACGTTTTGGACTTCGATGAACCGGGCCAGCGTTTCCAGTTGCGGATCGCTCATGTCGGCAAAAATTTTCACCCGCCGCAGCGCACCGGGTTTGAGGCCCGACGCCGGGGAAGTGCCGGAATCCACGCCGGGCGCAGCGGTTCGCGCCTTGTGAAAGAACATTTGCAATTCGGGCAATTGTTCGGCCCTCTGCCAGGCATCCTTCGCCGCAGAATAAACCCACGTCCCCGCCGTCACGCGCTCATCCTTGACCCACTGGACGAGCGTCGGCAACTCCACCGGCCCATAGACAACCTGATCCACGCCCCAAATCCGGTAATCAGAATTGGTGTCAATTGAGGCCATAGGGAATGTATAACACGACTCCCGTGCCAAATGAAAGCCAAAAGAAGGGAGGACGGCAGGGTGGAAAAGCTCCAAATTCCAAGCTCCAACCTCCAGAGAATCATCAATCCCCAAGTTTCAAAAGGCGATCGAACCGTAGTTTAGCGCTTGAGATTTGGATCTTCTCTGGTCCTTGGAGGTTGGTGCTTGGTGCTTCGTTTATCCCGTGCTCAGGAATTACGGTGTGCCCGACGGAAACTACATCTGTTCGGTCACTTCGATGCCGAGGGCTTCCAACCCTTGCTTCAGCACGCGGCCAGTCAGGTCGCACAGTTGCAGGCGGCTGGACCGTTCCGGTTCGGGGGCTTTCAACACCGGACAGCTCTCGTAAAACCGGGTGAAATGGCCGGCCAGGTCGTAGAGGTAATTGCAAAGAAAATTCGGGCGGCACTCCCCGGCCACAGCTTCCAGAGTCAGCCCGAAATTCAGGAGTTGCCGGGCGAGGGCGATTTCTTCCGGCGCAGCCAGAGTCCATGCGGAAGGCGGCGTGCGGAGCGCGGCATCAGCGACCTCGCCCTTCCGGAAAATGCTGCGGACCCGGGTGTAGGCATACTGAAGATACGGCGCGGTGTTGCCGTTCAAAGCGAGTATTTTTTCCCAACTGAAAACGTAATCACTCTGCCGGTTGGGCAGCAAGTCGGCATATTTGATCGCCCCCAGCCCGACGATGCGGGCAATTTCCCGGCACGCGGTTTCATCGAGGTCGGGATTTTTTTCTGTCACCACCTTCAACGCGAGCTCCTCCGCCTCATCGAGCAGGTCGGCCAGTTTGATGATCTCGCCGGCGCGGGTCTTGAAGGGCTTGCCGTCCTCGCCCAGGATGCTGCCGAACCACACGTGGGCCAATCTGGTTTTGGACTCCGGATGCCAGCGGCGGGCGATTTCAAAAAACTGGCGGAAGTGAAGCTGCTGGCGGGCATCGGTCACGTAAATGATTTCGTCCGGCTGCCAGGTTTCCAACCGGTACGCCACCGTGGCCAGATCGGTCGTCGTGTAGTTGGCGGCACCGTCACTCTTCTGAATGAGCGCCGGATGCGCCTTGAGGTCGGGCACGCCGTCGAAAAACACCACCGTCGCCCCTTCGCTCTCGCGGGCCAGGCCGGCGTCGCGCAGTTGTTGCACGACGGATTTCAAGCGCGGGTTGTAAAAACTTTCCCCCAGCATGAAGTCGAACTTCACGCCCAGGCGGCGGTAGATTTCATCAAACTGGTTCTGCGAAAGGACGATCATCTCGCGCCAGATGCTCAGGTCTTCGGGATCGCCGTTTTGCAGCTTGACCAGTTCCTGGCGGGCGCGCTCCAGCGCGGCGGGGTCCTGTTCGCACGTGGCATTGACCATCCGGTAGAGCCGTTCCATCTCGGCGATCGGATCGGCGTCGAGCGCTTTCACGTCCAGGTGATGTTTCCAGCCCACGAGCAGCTTGCCAAACTGCGTTCCCCAATCGCCGATGTGGTTGTCGGTGATGACCCGGTGGCCGAGCAGGCGAAAGACGCGCGCGAGGCTGTCGCCCAGGATCGTCGAGCGGATGTGGCCGACGTGCATCGGCTTGGCCACGTTCGGCGAACTGAAATCAATGACGATCGTGCGTGGCTGGGCGGCCTTTTCAAAAAAAAGGTGTTCCCCGCGCGCGGCGGCCTCAAGCACGCCGGCCAGCGCCGCCGGTTTCAATCGGAAATTGAGAAACCCCGCGCCGGCGATTTCGACCGGCTCGCACCATTGGCTCACGTCGAGCTGGCCGATGACTTCTTCGGCGAGCTTGCGCGGATTGAGTTTCCGCTCGCGGGCCAGCGCCATGAGGGCGTTGGTCTGGTAATCGCCGAAGCGCGGTTCGGCGCAGGGACGGACCAGCACGTCGGCGGTGTCAGCCCCCGGCAGAGCCGCCGCGACCGCCTGCTGTACGCGTTGTTCAAGCAACCGGTGCAACACAGGAGTCAGTCAGAAAAGGCCGGGCCAGGACGGGCGCCGGATTGGGAAAAACAGGCATCGGGGCCATCGGCTACTTTTGGCCCGGCTGCTCTTTGATGATTTTAAGCATGCTCTCGGCGTCCGGGGACAATTCCAGGGCCTGGCGAAATTCTCTATTGTGCAGCAGCTTGGCGATGCTGGCCAGCGTGTGAAGGTGTTTCTGGAATTGCCCCTGCGGGACCAGGAAGAGCATGACGAGGTTGACGGGCTGGTTGTCGAGCGCGTCGAAATTGATCCCCTTCTGTGAGCGGCCAAAGGCGCCCGTCACTTCGTAGATCAAATCGGTCGAGGCATGAGGGATGCCGATGCCGAAACCGATGCCGGTGCTCATGGAAGCCTCGCGCTTTTTGACCACTGCCGCGATCGGGTCGCGGTGTTCGGGTTTGATTTTGTTGCACAACACGAGGTTGTTGATCAACTCGTCGATGGCCTCCCAGCGGTTGGCGGCGTTCATGGCCGGCAGAACTTGCTCTTTGCTCAGGATGTCGGCAAGCGTCATAGATTAAGACCGCGTGGGGGGCATTTCGCCCGAACGGCGTGGCTTTATCAAGAGGGAATTCTCCGGTGGCGCGAAAAAATAGTTTGCCTTTCTCAAAACCATTGGCCCAGCCGCTGAATCACCTGCCCGGTGGATTCCAGCCACCAGCCCAGCGCCGTCAGCAAACCCACGCGCGCGGTCAGCAACGGCACGCCCACCAGCAGCACTGTCACGTTTCCCAAAAAAATCACCACCGCCGAAAACAGGTAGCCTTGTTCGGTGATGTCCGACTGCCGCGCTTTCAAGACGTGCCACGTCAGCGTGACGTGAAAGGCGTACGCCGCGCCGATCAGCAGATGGAACCAGGCCAGGTAGCGCGTCCAGCCCCAGATCAAATGCCCCGCCACGAAAACCGCCACCACCAGGGCCACGTAGAGCGGAAAAAAATAAGGCGCCAGTCCAATGAGAAAGTTGCTTTTGGTGACGATGACGTGCCCGCCGTTGGACGTGGCCTTGAAGCGCTTGACTTTTCCGCCGAAGAGCCACGTCCAAACGGCGTGTGTCAGCTCGTGGCCCACGACGTAAATCCACATCGGTTTGGGCAGCAACAGGTAAATGACCATCCAGCAAGCCACCCCGGCGAGCGTCGCCACCCAGATCGTGTCCGCCGCGCCGCTGGCCCGCAGCACCAGCCACAACGTCCGCGCCGAACCGAAGCAGGCCGGCAGCAGCAACAGGGCGATGATCGTCTTGATCCATTTCGGCATACGCGGACGCCTTCATAATACGCGCGCCGCCATTGCGCCATTGGTTTTTTGTTGGCGAACGGCGGCCCGCGCGTCAGAGTGTCGGAAATTCTTTTTGGCGCATGAAAAGAAAATCAACACTCCTCGTTCGTTCCCTCACCGGAATGTTGGGCAGGCTCCTGGCGACCGCGGCGATTGGCCTCTGTTTCGCGAATGCGTTGGCTGCCGATTCGGGCCGGCCGCCTAACATCATTTTCATTCTGGCGGATGACCTGGGTTACGGCGATCTCGGTTGTTACGGACAAAAACTCATCCAGACGCCCAACCTGGACCGCCTGGCCGCCGAAGGGATGCGGTTCACCAGTTGTTACGCCGGCAGCACGGTTTGCGCGCCATCGCGCTGCACGCTGATGACCGGCCTGCACACCGGGCACGCGTTCATCCGCGGCAATGCCAAGGACGCGTTACGCGCCTCCGATCTCACCGTCGCCGAGCTGCTCAAGAAAGCCGGTTACACCAACGCGCTTATCGGCAAATGGGGCCTCGGCCTGGAAGACTCCACCGGCGCGCCGAACAAAAAGGGGTTCGACGAATTCTTCGGCTACCTCGACCAGGTCCACGCCCACAATTATTACCCGGATTTTCTCTGGCGCAATGACCGCAAGCATCTGCTCGACAAAAATGCCAGCGGCCGGAAGGGCGATTACGCGCCCGACTGGTTCACGCGCGCCGCCACCAATTTCGTGCGCGACGCGTATCCAGGGCCGTTTTTTCTTTACCTTTCCTACATCATCCCCCACGCCAACAACGAGCTGACGCGCGAAACCCAAAACGGCATGGAAGTGCCCAGCGACGAGCCGTATTCCCGGACCGACTGGCCGCAGCCGGAAAAAAACAAGGCCGCCATGATCACCCGGCTCGATGATTACGTGGGCAAACTCATGGCCAGGCTCAAGGAACTGAGAATGGACGGGCGCACGGTGGTTTTCTTTTCCAGCGACAACGGCCCGCACAAGGAAGGCGGCAACGACCCGAAGTTTTTTGAGAGCGGCGGCGGCTTGCGCGGCATCAAGCGCGATCTTTACGAAGGCGGCATCCGCGTGCCGGCCATCGTCCGCTGGCCGGGCCGGATCCAGCCGGGCACCGTGAGCGATCTCCCGTGGGCCTTCTGGGACTTCCTGCCGACGGCGGCGGAAATCGCGGGCGTCAAGCCGCCCGCCGGCATTGACGGCATTTCCGTGCTGCCCACCCTGCTCGGCCAGCCGCAAAAACAGCAGCACGAAAGTCTCTATTGGGAATTTCACGAAGGCGGCTTCAAGCAGGCCGTGCGCATGGGGCAATGGAAAGCCGTGCGACTGGCCCCCGACAAACCGTTGGAACTTTACGATCTGGCCACCGATCAGGGCGAACAGGAAAACGTGGCCGCCAGGCATCCCGAAGTGGTGGCCAGGATCGAAGCGAGTTTGAAAACCGCCCGGACCGAATCTGCGCTGTGGCCGATCAAAGACGGCGCGAAGAAGCAACAAAAATGAACGAACAAAGACTGCAATTGAAAACACTTGAACGAACGCGCGGTGAAGCAACCCTTCTCTATAAACCGGTCGTAGGTTCCGTCAGGTTTTGGACTGCGGCAGTCCTCTGCCGCTTTCGAGAGGCGAGCGCCGTTACCACAGCGGCAGAGGACTGCCGCAGTCCAAGACGCTGTCGCGCCAATCCAATCCCTCTTTGGTTCATGGTCCCAATGCGCGGTCGAAATACTGTGGAGGCTGCCCATGATCCGATCCAACCATTGACCAAACTTTGTCCCAGGTGGGACAAAGTTTGGGACTACCGGGTTCATGGTTCCAATGCGCGTCCGGAGTTGGAGCTCGAGGCTACCCATGAACCTACCCGGGGTCATGGCCCCAACTCACGTCAAAATTTTGGAGGTGTTCCCTCTCCATGAACCTCGATTCTGAATCCAGCGTCGGTTCCCGGCCCCTTCGCGAAATCGTGCGGCCCACGACGCTCCTGGAAGCGCCGCGCCTCTCGCGGCGGCTGGGCGTGGACCTCACCATCGCCAGTGAAACATTTCAGCACACCGGCAGCTTCAAGTTTCGCGCCGCCTACAACGTCGCCGCGCAGGTGCCGCAACGCCGCATCATCACCGCTTCGTCCGGCAACTTCGGCCAGGCCATGGCCTGCGCCTGCCAGCAGCTCGGCAAATCCTGCACCATCGTCATGCCCACTACGTCGGCCCAGGTGAAGATTGAGGCGGTGCGCGAATATGGCGGCACAGTGGACCTGGTTGACGTGGCGACCAAGAGCCGCCAGGCGCGCGTCCAGGAACTGGCCCGCGAAGACCCGGACGCTTATGTTGCCAGCGCGTACGACGACCCGTTGGTGATCGAAGGCAACGCCACTCTCGGCGAAGAACTGGCCGCGCTCGACCGGTCGTTTGATTTCATCCTTGTCCCCATCGGCGGCGGCGGACTGAGTTCCGGCCTGATTACCGGTCTGCGTTCCGCCGGCCGGAAGACTCCCGTGCTGGGCGCGGAACCGCTCCTCGCCAACGACGCGGCGCGCTCGCTCCGGGCCGGCAAGATCATGACGAACGAGACCGAGACGCTAACCATCGCCGACGGCGCGCGCACGCTCAGCGTCGGTCAACACAATTGGGCGGTGCTGCGCGAGGGTCTGGCCGGCGTGGTCGAAGTCACCGAGGAACAAATCCGGGAAGGTGTGCGGCTCTTGTTTTCGCTGGCGAACCTCAAAGTCGAGCCGACGGGCGCGCTGAGCGTGGGCGCGTTGCTCACCCGGCCGGAATTGTTCCGCGACCGCGCGGTGTGTTGCGTTGTAAGCGGCGGCAACGTGGACCCGGAAGTGTTCCGCAGCATTCTGGCGTAAAGGGCCGTTCGGGACCGACCCGTTTATTGCTCTCCTTGGAAGGCGCGGTCGAGGAGGGCGGGGAGCAAGGCCTCCAACTCGGCGGCGGTCTCGGCTTGCAAGCGCTTCAGCTCGTCCACCTCCAATGGCAACGCGTCCAGCCGCACGGTTGGCCACGGTCTGGTCACGGTTGGGTGGTTGGTTTTGGTTTCGCTGCACCTGACTTGGGAGGCACAGCATCGGACTGATAGGACGGATTGGGCCGCGCCCCGGACGAATCGGTCTGATCCGTCCTATTCCAATTCCGCCTGAAGCTCGGTCGGGGCGGCACGGAGCGCGCCTGCTGCCGGGCTTTGTAGAGCCGTTCCGTAAAACCGCCCTCCTCCAGAAACGCCTGCTCCAATTGCCGAAGCTGCTGGTCCAGCAGGTAGTTGGTCTGATGCACCAGACAGAGCATGGTGTTGGCGGCTACTTCGGGCGGGGCGTTTTCTATGTAGCTGGAATAGGTCTTATAGGACCGATCTTGGGCGTAGGCCAGCCGCCGCACCACCGCCGACATCGGGTGGTCTTTGCCCCACTCAGCCAGGCCGCGCTGGCGCAGGAAATCCTGGTAGTCGCCCAGAAGCTCTTCGAGGCTGGCGCGGGCCACGCCCACGAGCTTGAGTTCCATTTTCTTGGACGTGCCGCTAACCTGACTACCTTCCGCTATGTTTTTGTTCCCGCTCCGCGCGGCCTGCACCATCTGGTCGTGGGTGCGGGATTTTGGGTTGATGAACCGGTCACAGAATTTCACCGTGGCGTCATAGACCAACTCGGACATTTGAAAGGACTTCAGCTCCCGATAGCCCCCGTGCGGGGGAATAAACCCGGGTTGATTCTCTGGAGAGGATGGATTCGTCATATCGGTCCTATCATGCCTTGCCCAGGAGTTTTTGACTAGTCCCCATGATTTCTCCAATGCGCTGCTCTTTCTTCAGGATGTCGGCGGCGAGTTGGGCGGGTGGCTGGGGCGTGATGTCTTCCTTGGCGCGCGGGTTCTTGCGGTCGAGATTGCAGCCGTTCAGTCAACTTCCTTGTGCGGCCAGCATGTACCTGAATGATGAACCGCGGAGCGTCACAAAAGCAATTTCCTGTCAGTTCCGTTTCTTCCCCGCGCCCGTCAATTCATCTGCGAGCGCGCCGGCGTCATACACCTTGCGCAGCGCTTCGATGATCGCTTGCGAGCAAACGGAGACGGCGCGGGCCTGGGTGTCCGTGAAGGCGAAGTCCAGCACCAGCGACTGGAGGTTGCCGTCGAAAATAATACCGACGAATTCGCCGTTGCGATTCACCACCGGACTGCCGGAATTCCCGCCGATGATGTCCGCCGTGCAGACGAAGTTGAAAGGCCTGTTGAGGCTGAGTTTGCCTTTCTTCTTCAACCAGCGCGGTGGAATGTCGAATGGCGGCTGGTTTTTGTGTTCCGCGCCGCGCTGATAAAGTCCAGCCAACGTGGTCTGAAACGGTATGGGCCGGCCGTTCTCCTCGTAGCCTTTCACCGCGCCATAGGCGAGCCGAAGAGTGAAAGTCGCGTCGGGGTAGGTGCTCGTCCCTTCGATGGCGAATCTGGCCCTGGCGATCTGCGCATGCGCCTGCTGCTTCACCTCGCCTTGTGTCTCGATGATTTTCCGGACAGCGCGCGCGTCGGAATCGATCAGGCGCGCCAGTTCGATCATGGGATCCTGCGCAGCATCCACGGCAGTTTTACCATCCTGATAAAGTGTTTTCCGCAACGCGACATCCTTGACTTTGGTGCCGCGCACCAAATCGGAGGCCTGTTCCTGCGGTGATTTGCCGGCCAAGACTTTTTGCACGAACGGATCCGGATAACCCAGCTGGCCAATCAGGAAGGTGAGCGAGTCGGCCAACAGCAATTGTTCGAGGTCGTCGTAGATCGGTTTTTCGGAAAAGAGCTGAAACTCGAGTGACGCCAGGCCGGCTTCGCCAAACTCGCGCAGGCGCCCGGCGTTTGGCTTCGGCTTTTCGTCGGCGGCGCGCAGCAACGTTCGCGCAATGCCGAACAAGTCACTGTGGAAGCCGTGGCCAACTTCCAGCAGGTTATAGCGAAGCGCGTTGTCCGTGATGATCTTTTGCGCTTCGGCAATTCCATCCCACGCGCCCGCGGCGTCTTTGAAATCCGGGTTGGCGGCGCTGGCGGCGCGCAGTTTCTTCTCCGCCGCCTGCTTGCGCTCCATCAATCCGGGGTCGAGCACCCCCGCCAGTTCGCCGAGGTAGGCTTTGCGGCTGTTCTGCACGCCAAACAGATCTTCCCTGGCCCGGCGGGCGTTTTCGTCGCTGCGCGCGCTGTAGCTGAGCAGCAGGACTTCGAGGCCGCGCAGACGTTCAAGGGCATACGGCAGGCGGCGGTCGCGGACGTATTCCAACTCGGCGACGGTAAAGAGCCGGCTCGTGCGGCCGGGATGGCCGGAAACAAAGACCAGTTCATTTTCGGAAACGCCGGCTTTGCTCCATTTCAAATAGTTCTGAATTTTCACGGGCTTGCCGTTTTCGTAAACCCGGAACAGGCAGATATCGAGATCGAAGCGCGGGTACTCGAAATTGTCCGGATCGCCGCCGTAAAACGCAATCTGTTGCTCCGGCGCGAAGACCAGCCGCACGTCGGTATATTTTTTGAAGCGATGGAGTTGATACTGGCCGCCCTGGTAAAGCGTGACGACGTCGCTGCGCAAACCGGTCTTGTCGAAGGACTCCTTTTCAATCTCCGCCATCACCGCGCGGCGGGCGAGAAACGCCTGCTCGGCGGCCATCTCCGGCTTGACCGCGGCGTTCACACGCCCGGTGACGTCTTCGATGTTCATGAGCACGTTCAGTTCGAGGTCGAGGCAACGTTTCTCCCCGGCCGGCGTCCGGGCGTAAAAACCGTCGTTCAAATAGTTGTGGTCCTGGTCGCCGAACTTCTGCAGGGCGTCCGCGCCGACATGATGATTGGAAATGACGAGGCCGTCCTCGGACACGAACGAGCCGGAGCCGCCGCTGTTGAAGCGCACGGACGACTTCTGGAGGTGATCGAGCCACGCGTCGGTCGCATCGAAGCCGTATTTTTCCTTCAACTGTTTATGGGGCGGGTGGTTGAACGGCCACATGCCTTCGTCCGCCGGGAGTGAGAAAGAAGGAGCCATAAGAAAAGACATCACCACAAGGAGCGGCCACGGGGTTGAATTGAGTTTCATAAAGTGCCTGAAGTCTAAAAGTCCCGGTTCCCCCTGAGAAGTATTAAAATGGTGGTGCCTTGGCGATTTTGAGTGCGCCCACGCCGTCATCATCCGCTGACACTTGGCAAGTGAGGACTGATACGGGCCCGCCTCCTCACGTCGGCGGCTACGAGGCTTGCGAAATTTCCAGGCCGGGAAACCCTTTTCACACTGTAACTTTCGGGTTCACTTCGGCGCCTGGTTTTGGCAATATCCGTCCATGTCCAACCCCGTTGATTTCCTTCGTGTCCCGGCCTTCACGTTTCTTTTCGCCGTGGCCGTTGTGTCCGCTCCGCCACCGTCTCCGGCGGCGGAAAGTCCGCGCAAACTGAATGTCCTGTTCATCGCCACCGACGACTGGCGCACCGAAATCGCCTGCTACGGCGCGAAAGGAATGCTTTCACCCACCGTGGACAAGCTCGCCGCCAGCGGCGTCAAGTTCGACCGCGCCTACTGCCAGTTCCCGCTCTGCAATCCCTCGCGCACCTCGATGCTCACGGGGCGGCATCCGCAGACGACCGGCGTGATGGACAACACCGTCGCATTCCGCGACGCGCACCCCGACTGGATCAGTTTGCCGCAACATTTCCGCAACAACGGTTACGCCGTCGCGAGCACGGGCAAGATTTTCCACGGCGGCATCAACGATCCCAAGGCGTGGGACGAAGTGCTCGAATCGCGCGTGCCCGAAGGCCGCGGCATCCCGTCGGCGCCGGGAGCCAAAACGTTCGTCAAGAAGAACGGCAAGCGGCCCGGCCAGGACCCCGCGCAGTCCGATCGCATCGTGGTGTTGACCGGTGACGGTGAGGATCATCAGGATTACTACACCGCGCTCAACGGCATCCAGCTGCTGGAGAAAAATAAGGGCAAACCGTTCTTTGTCGCCGTCGGTTTCCTCAAGCCGCACAGCCCGCCTACCGCGCCGAAGAGGTTCTTTGATTTGTTCGACCCGGCCAAGATCGAGCTGCCGCCCGATTTCGCGCCGCGCCCGACGGCGCCGCCCGGTTTCCCCGAAGCCTCCGTGCCCAAGCGCAACAGCGACCTGTTCATTGGCCGCGACGCCACGCCGGAAGCCGCGCGCGAAATGATCCGCGCCTATCGCGCCTCGGCCGCGTGGACGGATTGGAACATGAGCCGCGTGCTCGACGCGCTCGACCGCCTCAAGCTCGCGGACAACACCATCGTGGTTTTCTTCGGCGATCACGGCTATCACCTGGGCGAGAAAGGCAAGTGGTCGAAGCACAATTCCAACTTTGAGGTTGCCGCGCACGTGCCGCTGATCGTCCGACTGCCGGGCGCGGCCGGCAACGGCAAGCCGTGCGGGCGCACCGTGAGTTTCGTGGACGTTTATCCTACGCTCGCTGAACTTTGCGGCCTGCCGCAACCAGCCGGCCTGCAAGGCCACAGCTTCGCGGCTTTGCTCCGCGATCCCAATGCGAAGTGGGAACACCCCGCGTTTACCGTGGCGCGCAACGCCGGCGCTTTCGGCCAGTCCGTCCGCACCGAACGCTGGCGTTACACCGAATGGGACGCCGGCAAGTCCGGCGCGGTGCTTTTCGATCACGACGCCGATCCGCACGAGATGAAAAATCTCGCCACCGACCTGAAGTTTGCGACGACGATCGAAGAAATGAAGGCGTTGTTGAAGCAACTGCCAAATTAACCGCCGCCGCCGCGCCCTGTCGCTGAAAGCAAAGATAACAATTCCCACGAGCAAGCCACGCAAGATGAACATAACAAATACCAAATTGGCAAGGGCGTCGCTCCTCGCGATCGCCGTCTTTTCGATTGCAACTCCGTTTTGGTGCGCGCGCGCGGCGGACGCCCAGCCGCCGGCCGATCCGGCGCGCGCACAAGCTCAGGGTGGCAGAGCTCTTGCACTCGATGACCTCTTTGCCACGCTCGACAAAAACCACGATGTCAAGATTTCCAAAGAGGAAGCCACCGGCACCTACGCGCAGCGCTTTTCACAATGGGACGCCGACGGCGACGGGTTTGCCACGCGGCAGGAAATCCACGATTTTCGCCTCCGCCTGGGTGTTGATGACAACGGCTTGCGGATTGCCAACCGAGGTCCGGGCGGAACCAACGCGGTGCAGGCGGCGGCGGGCAACCCCGGAAATAATCCGCGCAATCAGGGCGGGCAACGCCCCGCCGCGGCTGCCGCGACCGCCGCCATTCTCAAAGAGCCAGCGGACTGGCGTCTGGAAACCATGTCCATTCCGCCGGGATTTGCGCCCGGCATCAAGTTGACCGGCTCCGAGGAAATACGTTTCGCCCCCGGAATGTTCGACACCAGTTCCAGCAACTATTTCACCTGCGTTCTGGCCATCCTGGCCGAAGGCGCTCCGGAATTGGGCGCGGTGGACATCAAAGACTTTCTCGAAAAATATTACAGCGGACTCAGCACCGGCGTGGGCCAGCGCAAGGGACTCACGCCGGATCCCGAGCAGATGAAGGCGGTGGTCCATCCCGCGCCAGCCGGCCCGGATGCAAAAAACCGTTTCGTTGCCCAAGTCGTTTTCTTCGACTCTTTTTCAGATGGCCGCAAAATCACACTCAATGTGGAGGCCCAGGTGATCCCGCGTCCGGCAACGAAGAAAACCTGCTTGATATTGTTAGTGTCGCCGAGCCCCAAGACAGCCGCCGCGTGGCCGAGCCTGCGCGACATCGGGAAGAAGGCTGCGATGAACGCGCCCTGACGCACGGTTAAGAAACGGGCGGCCGGGCGGGACTGGCGGCAAACAATTTTGGTCAAAATGAAATGTTGCCTTAAACCTCTGATACCAAGTCGGAATGAGATTCGACATCCCGCATCGCAGGACGTACAGGAAATCCCCCTCACCCCGGCCCTCTCCCCACCGGAGAGATTCCACCGCCCGCACAAAGCCGCGAATTGTGCCCCTGAACCGGCGAAAACCGAGCTTGGTCGTGTCAGCGTCCTGGACTGCGCCAGTCCTCTGGCGCTTGGGAAGTCGTGGGTTGTCGAAAGCGCCAGAGGACTGGCGCACTCCAAGACCTTGCGGTGGTACGAACGGTTCATGGGTAGCCTCGACTTCCAACGTTGGACGCGCCTTGGCGCCATGAACCGGGCACTCCCAAACTTTGACCCACGTGGGACAAAGTTTTGCAGCCGGTCCCGGCATAGGTTCATGGAAAGCCTCCAATCCCAAAATCGGGCGCGCATGGGAACCATGAACCCGCGGCGTTTGGAGTTCACGCTTCAGCGTGTCCCGGAACAGCCTGAAGGCTGGACTCCAAACCACAGGTTCATGGAGAGGGCCGGGGTGAGGGTCTGCTACATCCTTTGGACTGATTATTCAGAATTGTCATGAAAAGTGTGACTTGGCGCCTTACACCCGGCAGGCTCGCGGCACTCCTGTGCGCCGCATTCGTCCTTGCGCTTCAAACCCGCGGCCAGGAGCCGCCGATTGATCCGGTTCGCGGAAAGCAGTTGATGGAGAAGTCCACCCGCGGAGAAACGCTGACGGCCGAGGAGCAGGCGTATCTCGACCGCGTGAAGGCGGAGATTCGCAAGCGTACCGCCGCGAAGAAGGCGGGAACTCCGACCGCTCCCGCTGCCGCGTCGCGACCGGTGGCAGTGAATACAAACGACTGGAGCGCACTCGTCCCGTTGACCGACATGACCGCGCCTTACAAGGGCGAGGACGGCGGACTTTACGGTGGCGGAAAAAACGAGCCGCCCGAAGCGCATCGCGCCGCACACTTGAAGGAGTCGGAAAAGATCCGCCCGCTCGATGCGAGCGGCCAACCGGCAGACGACGGGAAGATCGGCTTGATCACGATTGGCTTTTCCAACTCCTCCATCGAATCGGAGGACTTCAAGCGCACCGCCGACGCCGATCCGCAGAAATCGCCGCGCGTCGTCATCGTCAACGGCTGCATCGGCGGTCGCTCGGCGGTGATGTGGGCGTGGGACGGCGCGGACGTTTTGCCGAAGGCCGAGCAGGAGCGACTCGACAAGGAGATGGATTTGCTCCACATGCCCAAGGGCAATCGCAAAAGCGCCTTGGGCACGCCGAAGGACACGTGGCCGACACTCGCGAAGCGCATCGAGGCGGCGGGCCTTTCGCCCAAACAGGTGCAGGCGTGCTGGCTCAAGCACGTGGAGGCCAACCCAAAGCCGCTCGGCGAATTCCCCGCGCACGCGCGCGCGTTGCAGGCCGACATCACCGCCATCCTCAACATTGCGCGGCATCATTACCCGAACCTGCGCGTCGTGTATCTGTCGAGCCGCACGTTCGGCGGCTGGTCGGGGCGCGCGAGCGGCAGCCCCGAGCCATACGCCTACGAATCGGGCTTCGGCACGCGCTGGATCGTGCAGAGCCAGATCAAAGGCGACGCGCAACTCAACCACGACCCCGCGCGCGGCGAAGTGAAAGCGCCGCTCGTGATGTGGGGCCCGTATCTGTGGGCGTGTGGCAACTCGCCGCGCAAGTTTGATGGACTGACGTGGACGCAAAGCGACGTGCGCACAGATCAGTTGCATCCCAACGAAGCTGGCTCGAAGAAAACCACGGCGCTGCTTCTGAACTTTTTCAAGATGAACGAAGGAACGAGCCGGTGGTTCCTCAAGCTGGGAGCGAAGCCATAATTGATGCCGCTACCGACGTTCTCCCGATGCTTGCGGATTCTGGCTCCGGGGCTAAACTGAAGCACGATGATTCCCCCCTTAAAGACGAGTGCTCGACAAAACTGACGGTTGCCTGTGATCAGAAAACTTTTCTCAGTTGCATTCTTGACCGGTGCCGTCGCAAGCGCTGGTGGCCAGAGCACAATCGTGCATTTCAAAGGGCCTGAGTTCGGTATGCCGTTTGAGTGAGGCGCCCCGGCGGTGCTCGACATCAATATTGACGGGATTGCCGACTTTAGTTTCGCGAGTTCGTTGCCAATTTGCACCCAAGACATCCCAACGAGCGGGTGCATCTGGGGCTATTATGTCGGAGTCGGTGCGACCAGTGAATTGCTCGGAGACGGTTACGCTTCGGTGCTGCCGTACGGGACGTTGATCGGGAGCAACGCGCCGCCAGATGCGGGATGGCTTGGCTTCGGATACGGATCGCCGTTGGCGACCTTTCACTCGAGTCCCCGCACGGGCGCAAGTCGATGGAGTGGACCTCTGGGCATCCAGGGCATCGGTTATCTTGGCGTCCGCTTCCTCGCGGCAGACGGGCTGCACTACGGCTGGATTCGTGTTCGCATGGCCCGTGCGGATTATCTGCCGGATTGGTCGAACCTGGAATTCTCGCCAATCGTCATGGAGTGGGCTTACGAAACGCGCCTGAACACGCCCATCATCGCCGGCGCCACCGGGCAGGAGAGCGAGTTCGAGGAGTTCAACGTGGATTTCCGGCGGCCGGACGGCACCAAACCGACATCCGGCGGTTACCCGAGCACCGGCAGAATCCACCTCATCGGTAACATGCTCCGCTACGAACTGCACGTCGCCGGCACTTACGCATCGGCGGACCTCCGCGGTCCAGCAGCCGAGCACTCGAAGGCCAAACCAGCAGTCAGCTTGGACCATCCCCGAATTGCGCTCCATAACTCTTGCCAGCTCATCTACGATCCAGCGACGAGCCAATATGTGGAAAGGTGCGGGCCGGATTTCGCCATCTTCTTTGGCGAAGTCCCCCTGTCCCGCCCGCAGACCATTCAATTGCGACGAGGCGCGCTTTACCTGAGCATCGATGGCGGAGCAGTCATTGGTCAAATTTCGCCCGGCGGTGGGAACTGAACCTATGTTGCGATTGGGCACGCCATTCACCATGAAGCAACTGATTCTTCCGACCGTACTGCTGCTCGCGGCCATCGCGGCGACCGGCGCAGAACCGGCGCAACCCGGCACACCCTCTGAAAAGGCCAACACGCCCGCGCGACTGGACGATTGGTGGGCGGCGACGTGAAAAGCTTCCTCGACACCCACGTCGCTGCCGGTCTGGGCGGTCTGGTGGTGGCGTTGCCCGGCCTGGGGCTGGCGCTGTTGCTGGCCGGTTTCCTTGACCGGAAGAAGATTGTTTTGCGCCTGTGACCGTTGGCTTCAATCCACGGGCAGGCAAATTCCCGTTGCCTATGGAGCCGGCCCGTGGCTTCATACGACAAACCAGTTTACCTATGAACCGCATCATTCTCCTCATCTCGACCGCGCTCTGCCTCCTGACCGCGGGCCTCGCTCACGCCGCGGCTTCAAAACTGAACGTCCTGTTCATCGCCGTGGATGATATGAACAACGACCTCGCGTGCTACGGCCACCCCTTCGTGAAGTCGCCGAACATTGACCGGCTGGCCCAAATGGGCGTGAAGTTCGACCGCGCGTATTGCCAGTTCCCGTTGTGCAGCCCCAGCCGCTCGTCACTGATGACCGGCCTGAGACCCGACACCACACGCGTATTCAACCTGCAATACCATTTCCGCACGGGCCTGCCGGACGTGGTGACGTTGTCGCAGATGTTCATGAACAACGGCTATTACGCCGCGCGCGTCGGCAAGATTTATCATTACGGCAACCCCGGCGACATCGGCACGCCCGGCCTGGACGATCCGGCCTCGTGGAACCACACGGTCAATCCCGCCGGCCTCGACAAGACCGCGCTGGAACCGGAGATCCTCAACTACACGCCCACCCGCGGCCTCGGCAGCGCGATGTGTTTCCTCGCCGACAAGAAGGGGAAGGACGAGGAGCATACCGACGGCAAGGTTGCCACGGAAGCCATCAAATTGCTCGGCGAGCACAAGGACAAACCGTTCTTCATCGCCGCGGGTTTCTACAAGCCGCACACGCCCTACGTGTCCCCCGCGAAGTATTTCGACCTTTACCCGATGGCCAAAATCCAGATTCCGATAGAGCCGGCAGACTACCTCAAAGACGTCCCCAAGGCGGCGCTCAGTTCCACCACGCCGTGGCCGTGGTTCGGCGTGACCGAACCGCAGGCGCGCGAGGTCAAGCAGGGTTACTACGCGGCGATTTCCTTCGTGGACGCGCAAATCGGCCGCCTGCTTGCGGCGGTGGACCGGCTCAAACTGTGGGACAACACCGTCGTCGTCTTCTGGAGCGACCACGGCTACCACCTGGGCGAACACGGTCTGTGGATGAAGCAGAGCCTCTTCGAAAACTCCGCGCGTGTGCCGTTCATCATCGTCGCGCCCGGCGCGAAAGGAAATGGCAGGCCCAGCCCGCGCACGGTGGAATTTGTGGACATTTACCCGACGCTCGCCGATCTCTGTGGTCTCACGCCGCCCACAAATCTCGCTGGCAAGAGCCTCAAGCCGCTGCTCAACGACCCGAAGGCGACGTGGAACAAGCCCGCCTTCACGCAAGTCTGGCGCGGCAGCTTCGCTGGCCACAGCGTCCGAACCGAACGCTACCGCTACACCGAGTGGGACGACGGCAAACAAGGCGCTCAACTCTACGACTACCGAACCGACCCGTACGAATATCACAACCTCTTCAAAAACCCGAAATACGCCAAAACCGTCGCGGAATTGAAAGCGCTCGTGGACAAGAACTGGGCGGCGAGTTATCTCCCCACCGGCGAGAACGGCAAGGGCGGCAAGAAGAAGAAAAACAAATAAGCCCTTTTCAGCTCAACGAGGAAGGAGAACTTCATGAACCCGGCCAAACACCTCATCGCCTGTCTCGCGGCAACGCTGTTGCTGGCACCGCTTTTTCACCAGCACACATTCTCCCAGGAAAAGAAAAAGGACGCTGCGAAAACGACGCCGGATCTGGCAAACGAGAAATACGGCCCGCACGAACGCAATGTCCTCGACCTGTGGAAGGCCAAATCCGACAAGCCGACGCCGCTGGTGGTGTTCATTCACGGCGGCGGCTTTAGCGCCGGCAGCAAGGCGGCGTTGACCCCTGCTCTGCTCGACGGTTGCCTCAAGGCCGGCATCTCCGTCATGGCCATCAACTATCGCCTCTCGCCGGAGTTCCATTTCCCGGCCCACTACATGGACAGCGCGCGCGCCATCCAGTTCGCCCGGCTCCACGCGAAGCAGTGGAACATTGACCCGAAGCGCGTCGCGGCCACAGGCGGTTCCGCCGGCGCCGGCACCTCGCTGTGGATTGGTTTCCATGACGACATGGCCGATCCGAAGAGCGACGATCCCGTGTTACGCCAGTCCACGCGCCTGACCTGCATGGCCGTCAACGCGGCGCAATGCAGCTACGACCCGCGCGACATCGCCAAGTGGATCGGCGAGGCGGCGGCGAAACATCCGGCGCTCGAAGGCTTCTTCGGCATCACGCCGGAGGAACGCGACACGCCCAAAGCTTACAAACGCTACGAAGCCGCCTCCGCGATCAATTTCCTCACCCGGGACGATCCGCCAGTCTATGCGTTCTACAACGAGGCGCGCGGGCCGCTCCCGGCGGATGCGAAACCCGGCCAGGGCATTCACCACATCAATTTCGGATTCAAGCTCAAGGAGCGCATGGACAAGCTCGGCATCGAATGCACCATCCGCCACCAGGACGAAGGCGCGAACGCGGCGAAGGAGGAGACGGAATTCTTCGTGAAACATTTCGGCCTCGGAAAATCGGCCGCTGCAAATTGAGGCACTCCGGTTCGCACGTGACCGCACTCGAAACTCAAAGCAGTTTCATCAGGCCAACCACGGTGGGGCGAGACTCCGTCGAGCCGATTCAATCCTCGCCCGACGCGGCTCGACGGAGTCTCGCGCCATCTTCTGAGACCACTTCTCAACATTCAACCCTCAACATTTGGGGGCGGTGTCCTGATTTGCTCGGAGCGCGGCTGTGTCGCAGCGACCAGCCGCAGCGTATTGAAATGAACATGCTGCGGCTGATCGCCAAGCGCGACACAGCCGCGCTCCGGGAAATACAAATGAGGACACTACCCACTTGGGCGGTTTTCTTCACCGCCGTGGCGCTGCTCGCAGGCTTCAGCCCGCCCGCCGTTCACGCCGCCCAGGCGCGCCCGAACATCATCTTCGTTCTCGTGGATGACCTGCGCTGGGACGAGATCGGCTGCGCGGGGCATCCGTTTGTCATAACGCCGAACATTGATCGCATCGCCAAAGAGGGCGCGCTGTTCCGGAACGCCTTCATGACGACCCCCCTGTGCTCGCCCAGCCGCGCGAGTTTTCTCACCGGCCAATACGCGCACCAGCACGGCATCATTGACAACACCGAGCGCAGCGACGCCAGCCACCAGCTCGTCACTTTTCCGCGCCTGCTGCACGACGCGGGTTACGAGACCGGCTACATCGGCAAATGGCACATGGGCAACGACGACACGCGCCGGCCCGGCTTCGATTATTGGCTCGGCATGAAAGGCCAGGGCACGACGCTCGATCCGGAGCTGAATGACAACGGGCGGACGAACAAATTCCACGGCTATTCGACCGACATCTTCAATGAAAAGGCCGTCACATTCATCGAACGCGCGCGCAACAAACCGTTCCTCCTCTACCTCGCGCACAAGGCGCTGCATCCGGAAACCGCCCAACTCGCCGACGGCAGCCTGACCGATCCGAACGCTTCGAACTTCATCCCGGCCGGGCGTCATAAGAGCCTTTACGCCGACGCGAAAATTCCCCGCCGTCCCAATGCGCTGGTTCCGCCGCAAAACAAACCGGCCTTGCAACGTCCGATTGCGAACCTGCCCCCGCTCAGTCCGGCCACGGGAACGAGCGACGAAACGATCCGTCAGCGGCTGCAAATGCTGGCGGCCGTGGACGAAGGCGTGGGCCAGATCTTCACCGTGTTGGAAAAGCTGGGGCAGTTGGAAAACACGCTCCTCATTCTGGCCGGCGACAACGGCTATTTCTATGGCGAACACGGTTTGAGCGTCGAGCGGCGGCTGGCTTATGAGGAGTCCATTCGCATGCCTCTGCTGATGCGCTGCCCCAGGGTCATCCGCCCCGGCACGACGATTGAGCCGATGGCCTTGAACATTGACCTTGCGCCCACGCTGCTCGAACTGGCCGGCGTGCCGGGGCCGGGCGCCATGCAGGGCCGCTCGCTTGTGCCGCTGCTGCGCGGTCAACGCGTGCCCTGGCGGGACTCGTTTCTGATCGAATATTATTCCGACAAGGTATTCCCGCGCATTGTCAACATGGGCTACCAGGCGGTGCGCACCGAGGGCTGGAAATACCTCCATTACACCGAACTCGCCGGCATGGATGAACTTTACGACCTGCGCGCCGATCCTTACGAGATGAACAACTGCATCAACGACCCGGCGGCACAGGAGAAGCTCAAGCAGCTAAAGGCTGAGTTGGCGCGGTTGTTGAAGGAGACGCAGTGACGCGGCGACCTGCGCCAATCAAACCATGTCTCAGTAATAAGCAGTACCAACAATAAAGCGACCCCCTCACCCCGGCCCTCTCCCGAGGGGAGAGGGAGAACGGTATCCAATCACTATCAAGGCGGGCGCGCTCAGACTGTGAACACGCTGGCGATGATTCCCCCTCTCCCTCCGGGAGGGCCGGGGTGGGAATTCCCAGAAAAAATCCGCGCCGTGATCCCCTGAACGAGCGGAGCGCGTCCGTTGTCGCGCCAGCGTCTTGGACTGCGCCAGTCCTCTGGCGCTTTGGGTGGGTCGCTGCACGTTCTCAAAGCGCCAGAGGACTGGCGCAGTCCAAAACCTTGCGGGGCTTTCCGACGGTTCATAGAAAGCCTCGACCTCCAACTTTGGACGCGCATTGGGACCTTGAACCGGGCACTACAAAACCTTGCTTCACCTGAAGCAAAGTTTTGTAGCCGCTCCTGGTGTTGGTTCATGGAGAGGGAATTTCCGGCGCGCAAGATGCCGATTCTCCTTTCAACCTGGTATCAGTTGTCCCGCTTCGCGCAGAACCGGCGCGAGGGCGCCAATGCTCAGAAACCGCTCGTTGAGCCAGTGGAACGCCGACTTGAGCGGCCGAGCGAAGTTCACGAAGTGCACCGCGCGGTAGCCGTCGGTGGCGCAACCGGGGGCGATTGCAATGGGGATGTTAATTCCATGGCCCTTGGACGGACCAAGTCCCCCCGTCCTCGCTGGCCGGTCACGGTTCGATTTTCTCGCCCGGCCTGAGTTCGTGAATCCGGATGTTCTTGAAACGGACCTGGAAGGGGCCTGTTCCCGCTCGGATACCGTGGACCTGAAGGCCGATGAACCCGCTGGCGTCGGTCGGGTCGTGGAAATCGGCGCACGCCACGCCGTTGACCCACGAGCGGAT
Source organism: uncultured Verrucomicrobiota bacterium (assembly GCA_964539075.1). Classification (GTDB taxonomy): domain Bacteria; phylum Verrucomicrobiota; class Verrucomicrobiia; order Limisphaerales; family CAZIFU01; genus CAZIFU01. Next base: position 44,662 of record CAZIFU010000137.1, read on the forward strand.
GTGGTCGCCCTGCGCGGCGATGCGGTAATGGTTCCATTCACCGTCCTTGAAAGCCTGCTTGGCCGCCGGCTTGAGCTCATCCCACCACTTGGTGTTTCGGCCTTCGTCCCAGAAATTGCCGGAGACGCCCTTGTCCTGCGTGGTGACTTCGCACTGGTAGCCATACACCTCGCCCGTCTTGCGGATGCGCTTGGGCTGTGAGGGCTGCGGGGTGTCCTTCTCGTAAACGTGGCTGCGAATTTGGATGCCGGAATTCAACTCCTTGTCGCAAAGGATGTCGGCTTCCAGCACGAAATCGCTGAACGGCCCTTTGCAGAGAAAGGTGTTCTCGCTGCCCTCGACCGTGGTGCCCACGATCGCGCCGTCCTTCACCTCATACTTGGCCTTGCCGCCGCGGGCCGTCCAGCCATCGAGCGTTTTGCCGTCGAACAACGCGACCCACTTTTCCGCCGCCCGCAGGGAAAAAACCGACGCCGTGAACAGAAACATTAAAAGAAAGATTTTGCGCATGTTTGTCTTTAACCGGAAACTCCCGCTCAAGTCAATCCTCCGCTTGTAGCGGGTAGCGGCAGGCGTCACGCCTGCCGTAGAGCCTTGGCGTGTCGCCCAAATCTCGTTTCGGAGGGACGAGCTACGCGAGTCCCAAACTTCTTCCGCTTTTCCGAGGAAATTGGGGACTCGCGCAGCTCGTCCCTCCGGACGAAACGACCGAGGTGACTTGTGCAAAAAGCCCCGGAAATACGCCCGCCCAACGCCTGCCCTACTTCGCCGGCTCGCGCCGGAACCCTCCAAACTTCCAATCAGTGCCCACGCGTTTCATCGAAACTTTTTCCGTGCGTCCGGTTCCGTCGATCAGGACTGTCATCAGGACCTCATCCGGCGAGAGAGCCTGCCGGTCGAGGATGCGCACGCCGGTGATGCTGGCCACCTCCTGCTGGTGTTTGGCGGCCAGCTCGGCTTCTGATTTGTTTTGCCAGGCCGCGGCCATCCGCGTCTGTTCCTCCGGCGTGAGACTCTCCAGGTACGTTCGCGGATTGCCCTCCCGCATGGCCCAGACCGCGGATACCAGCGCCGCCTCCGGCGAGGCGTAACCGGCAAACGCCCAGCTTTCCCTCGGGAACAGGTCCGCCGTTGCAGCGGGAACAGGCGCCGCCGTCGCGGTGGCATTGGCCGCGCGCATTTGCTGGTTGTCGCCCCGGAGCTTTTGATTTTCGGCCCGCAACTTCTCCACCTCCCGCGACCCCGCGCGAAGCTGGCTCGCTTCGCCGCGCAATTTGTGGACCTCCTCCGCCTCCGAACGCAGCCGTTGCAGTTCCTGTTCGCGCTGCCGGGCCTGTGCCTCGGCTTCGGCCGTTTGCTGCGCCTTGAAGCCGGCGTACTCCGCCTTCAGCGCTTCATTTTCGGCGCGCAATTTCCCGGCGGTCTTCCAACCGAGGTACGCCGCCGCCAGCGCGGCGATCAACGCCAACATCATCAACCATCGCATCCATTTCATAAGCGGGACCGCCGGCAAACCCTCAATGGGCCTTGTTCCGGAAGCCGGCGCCCTTTTATCACGCCGCCCCGCGGAGGGCCAGTAGTTCTTTCAACATCGTCCCGGCACGTGAGGTCGTAGGAGCCGACGTCAGGAGGCTCACTCTGAATTGAAGCGGGAAGAAACAAGTGAGTCTCGTTACCTCGACTCCTACGTTATTTAGGCCGACCCTGCACACCAAGCTTGGCGGCTTGGGTCTTGGAGTTTTTGTTGAACCTTGAAATTTAATCCTGGAGCCTTGTAGTCGCCGCCGTTTTTGGATTGTGCCGCAACCGCCGGTGGAGTTAACTTTCCTTCCAGCAACAACCTCAAACCATTCAAGCCATGAAAAAAATCATTCTCCTGATGGCACTGACGGCTGGCGCGTGTCTCGTGTCCGCGCAAGAGAACATCCCCCAGGAAGAGGCGGAACGTTTCGCACTCAAGCTGATCGAGCAAACCGCCGGCTTGCAAAACGCCCAGCTCAAAATTGAACCTGATGCTTCCAAATCCACCGGCTTCAAAGCCAGCAACGTCGGCATGATGCTGGTTCCCGACAAAAACCTGACCGAGGAGGCGCTCGACCTGATCGGGAAGGAACCGCTGCCGCTGGGGCAGTTGTGGCTGCGGAACATCGCGCCCGCGCGCAACGGGAAAGTGACGCCCCCCAGCAAGCTACGGCCGATCACAATCACCGCCGACAACCGGGAACACCACGTGACGCTCTACCTGCTCGGCGTGCGCAAGAATGCGGAGACGCTTGAACTCGTCGTTTATGGGAAGGAAAAGGAGCCGTTGCTGGCACTCCCGTTGAAAAAAGCCCCGGCCAGCCATCAACTGCCCATCGAAGTCTCCGCCGAAAAGAAGGAGGAGAAGGCCGGCGAGTTGACGTTCAACGTGCTCGGCCGATACCAAGCCACGCTGACGGTCATGGAACAAGCCGAGTGACGGGCGGTGTTCGTTTTGCTCGACGGCCGGTTGACCGCCTTCCACGATGGGCGCGATGAAAATTATCTCGCTTTGGGCGATCACCTGTTTCGTCTGGGTTGCCTGCTACACCGCGACCGCGGCGGCGCCGGTCAAAGCGGAACTGGTTTCAGCGCGAAAAATCTGGGACCAGGCGCCCTACAATTCCTTCACCGACCTCGCCCGCTTCAAGGACAACTGGTTTTGCGTCTTCCGCGAAGGCACGGCGCACGTTTCGCCGGACGGCGCCATCCGGATCATCAAGTCCGCCGACGGCGAACGCTGGGAGTCCGCCGCGCGGCTGGAGTTGCCTGGCTCTGATTTGCGCGATCCCAAAATTGATGTCGCGGCCAACGGGCAGTTAATGATCGTCGGCGGCGCCACGGTGCGCGAAGGCTCCAAGCCCGCCACCGCCAGCCAGTCGTTTGTGACCTTTTCGCCCGACGGAATGACTTGGGGAAAGCTTCAATGGGCCGCGCCGACGAACCAATGGCTGTGGCGCGTCACCTGGCACGAGAGCAAAGCCTACGGCGTGGCCTACGACGTCAGTCCGGAAAATCGCGCCGCGCGGAAATATGGCACGCGCCTGCTGCAAAGCTCCGATGGCGCGCATTACACGACACTCGTCCCCACGCTCTATGACCTCAACGGTCCAACGGAGGCGACCTTGCGCTTCGCCCGCGACGGAACGCTCCACTGCCTGCAACGCCGCGACGGCAAACCCTCCAACAGCGCGCTGCTGGGCACCAGCCAGCCGCCTTATGCGGACTGGCAGTGGCGCGACCTGGGCCAATATTTTGGCGGCCCGAATTTCATTCAATTGCCCGATGGCCGCTGGCTGGCTGCCGGCCGGCTGATGGAAGACAAGCAATACAAGACGGTGGTGTGCGAACTGGATGTCGCGCAGGGCAAGTTGAAACCGGTGCTGACCTTGCCGAGCGGCGGCGACAACAGTTATCCCGGCCTGGTCTGGCACGGAGGACTGCTCTGGGTCAGTTACTATTCCTCACACGAAGGCAAGACGAGCGTCTATCTCGCCAGAGTCAAAATTCTGCCTTAGCGGCCCGTTAATAAAGTAGCAGCCGACGTCAGTCGGCTCAAACATTCTCCTGGAATACTCGGGAAATCAGAGCCGACTGACGTCGGCTGCTACTTTATTAACGGGTTTTTAGAGCCTGTAATTACAACACGGCCGCCAACCGCTCTGCCGGAATTTGAAAGGCACGCGCGCGGAAGAGGAAATCCACTATGTTCCCCTCGTGCGGCTGCAGCCAGTCGAGCTTGATCGTCGGGATGGGGCCGATGTTCAGACGGTCAATGTTCGTCGCCTGGAGGAGTTGCTGTTCCCAGGCCTTGTCATTGGTGATCGCCGAGCCGACCAGCGTCTGGCCGATCTTTTCGATCATCTGGTCCTGCGGACATTTCACGACCGTCACATACGGGAACATGTATTCCGTGTTGGCGATCTTGCGCTCCGGCGAGTCACAGTGAATCACCCACGGACGGAGATATGCGCAGCGTTCCTTCTCGACCAGGCGTGGTCCGAACTTCGCCGTCATGTCCTCGACGCCGTCTTCCTTCATTTTGTCCAAAATCGTCGCATGGACGGCCTGCGCCTGGCCGGGCACGGTAAACGCGGCGAGCGTGGCCTTGGGATCTTCGGGCGGCAACACGTCCATCGGGCCAAGGCGCCCGGCGAGGGCCTGGGCGATTTCCTTCGTGTGGCGCGAAGCCCACACGCCCGATGTGTTGATGCAGCCGCGGCCGCTGTTCAGGTAAACGCCATCGGCGATGAGATCCAGGTACTTCTCCCAATCGTCCACCACGTCGTCGCCGAGCAGCACCTTGCTGAAGCCGGGGCCGTGGACCTGCACCCGGGGGTTGCCTTCGTAACGCTTGACCGTTTCGGTGCTGCCAAAAATCATTGTGCGCGGACAACGGCTGACGACTTCGGCGCCCATTTCCCCTGCGCCGGGATAAATGCCAATGGCCTCGCGCGGCAAGCCCGCTTCAAAGAACGCCGCGGCCATGCGGTACGGCGTCCACGGCTCCTGCGGGCCGGGCTTGAGCACCAGGCCGATCTGCATGGGAATCACCGGCAGCCAAAGCGTATGGACGCCGGGCGAATTGGACGGCAGCACCATGCCCAGCACCGGCGTCTGCGCCTGGTAACTGACGGTCACGCCGCGATTCTCCATGCCGTAACCGCGCGTAAGGATGTCGAGTGGCAGACCGCGCGTCAGGCAATCGAGGATGCGGTCCATGTTGGAAAGCACGAAATGGTTCTTGGCCATGTTCGCCTTGCACATGTGCTCAGGCAGCCCGGTCGAGGCCGACTGCTGGCGGGCGAAATCGTCGGGCGACTGCACGCCATCGCCCATCGGCAGCGTGGCGTCCTTGTAAAATTCGCCGGCCTTTTTCATCATCGCAATGAGCTGGCGGATGGGAATTTCACGCAATACGTCGCGTGCGCGCGGGGCTTTTTTCATGTCCTTGGCGAGCAGGCCGGGATTGGCCTGGCCCACTTGGGCCAACGTTTCGCCGGTGACAAAGTGAATGACGTTGTCGAGTTCGAGGCTTTCGTAAGGCTGGCCCCAGCGCAGAACGGGAATTTTTACCATAACGATGTTTCTGGAATGAATTACAACCGGAAATTTGATTTTTGCATCAAACCATTGGCCACTGTAACGCGACGGGATTCAAGCAATTTTTTTGACGCGCCGGTCAAAACCGTGATGAAGCGCTGCCCTCTCCCTCACCCCGGCCCCACAGTCGTTTAGTTTAGGTTTTGGCATGAGTAGAGGGTCAAAAAACAGTTTTTCTCAGGTGGCGCTGATGGTGATAAGAGCGATGGAAGGATGGCGGTCGCCGGGGCACCTGTCTTTGGGGACGCACGCTCACCGGATTGCTTCACATCCAGCGTTGCATTTCCTCCAACACCTTTTCCAGCGGACGCTCGCTCCAGAGCAAATCCAGCATCCGCTAAGCTCTTAACTAAATGGCAGTGGGGCCGGGGTGAGGGAGCTGCTTTATCGTTTGTACCGATTATTACTGGGAAATGCTATTACTCCGCCAACTCCAGCACGATGGACTTCATCACGGGTTTGGCGGCGCAGTGGATGGTGTCTTTCTCCTCCGGCTGGCGCGCCACGCGGACCTCCTTTTTTGGCTGGCCGTTTTCCTCCCACAGCCAGGTTACTTTCACCGGCAGGAAGCCGCCGTGCGGTTCTTGGTAATCAGCATCAAGGCGGAAATTGGAAATCATCGTCGTGTTGCGCTGCGTGCCGGCAAAGCGCACGAGCGCTCGCTTCGTGGCCGGCGGCACGTCCGGAACCACGACGTATTTGCCGAAGGACACCGTCGGCCCCGACAGGCGCTCAACGGTTTTGAAACTCTGCCCGCCATCGAATGAAACCTGGACCTCCCACGCGTCGCGCGCGTCGCGGGCGCGGTAAAATGCGCTGAGCCGCAGTCGCGTCATTTCGCCGGGCGTCTCGACCGGAAACGTGATTTCGCCGGTGCCGCCTGCGAGCAGGATTTTGTCCTTTGCCAGCCCTTTGGTTTCAGGGTGGAAGTCGGTGAAGACGAGCTGCCGCCCCTTGTTCTTCAAGTCAGTGCTTCCTTCAATTGAAATTGTTCCTTCGGACGGCCCAACCGTGAAAGTGATGTCGTTGCTGCCGTGATCGAGCGCAGGAAGCGGTCTCTGCGAATGCTGGATGTCGTGGACCAGGCGCAATGCGTCGAGGCCGGTGTCGCGGCCTCGCAGCACGAACTTGAGGCGATAATCGTAGCGCCGCAACACCAACGGCTTCAAATCCACGCGCTGCTCGCCGGACGCGGTGAAGTCGGCAATCGGCTTCCAATCCAGCCCGTTGTTGTCAGAAAAGAAAACCGTGATTTGTCCGCCGCTGCCCATCACCGGCTTCACGGTCAGTACGCCGCTCAAATAAACGTAGCTGCTGGGCATCCTCAACACGAACGTGCCCGGCTGCGACGTGTCTTTAACGTGAAGAGCCGGATGTTTGCCATCGTCGGATTCGCCGGCGAGATTTTCTGCAGACAACAGCGCGTCGCGGAAATGGCTTGCGGCCAGCGGCGCGTCGTATTCGAGCGTGCCGTTGCCGACGCGACCGGGCGCCAGGTCGCCAAACTGCGGCGTGTAACGCAGAGGGTCCTGGCCGACCCGGCCTTTCAGACAGCCGGGCGCGTCGCCTTTGTCGAGATTCACATGGAGGCCCTGGTTGGACCAGTTGCGCGTCAACCGCTCGCCGCGGCGCAACTGAATGTTGACTTGATACCCGAGCGAATAACCGGCTTCGAAGGGAAACAACGTCGAGCCGTCATACTCCTGCATCGTGCTGTACCAGCCATGCGTGGCCGCGGGCAGCCAGCCGTTGGCGTCGTAGAACGGACATTTCGCCAGCGCTTCCGGACCGTTCTTCCAACCCCCACCGGACATGAACTGGCGCAACTTCGCGTCGCTTCCTTTCAAGCCCGGATGAGCGCCGTACCATTGTTTGAGATTGGCGGCAATTTCCTCGACGCCGGCCAGCGTGCCGTCGGACTTGGGAAAATAATCAATCAGCGACGCGTCCAGCAGGTGCCACGCGCCGTCCCAGGAAATTTCCGGCACGACGTGCGCGTTGAGCGTCCAGCCGCGCGCCGGCAAACCGGCATAGCGCGCCAGCGCTTGCACGTTGGCCGACGCCACGCTGCAATAGGAATAGCCATAGACGTTAAACATCTTGATGGGGTCGAGCACGCTGTTCTCCGTCTGCAGATACTCGCGAGGCGGAACGTCCTGATGCTGGAATTTCACGACCGACTGCCAGATGGCCAGCGCCTTCTCCTTGTCCGACATGCCTTCCTTGATGAACGAACGCGTCCACGCTTCCAGGCTGGAGACATCTTCGACTTTGTCGGATAGCACCTTGACGTGGCTCACCACGGCGACGGACTGACTCTGGCCAGCGGGAAGAAGCGCCAGTGAGAAAAGAGCAAGAACGGCGGAACTAAATCGCTCGGCGTTCATACAGCGAACCTGGCGTTATGGCGACACCGCCAACCGCTCCTCGTTATGCTCGTGGCTCATCAGGACGCCCTGCTCCTTGTAGGGCTTGAGCATGAAATGCGTGGCGGTGGAAATGACGCCCTGGATGGTGGCCAGCTTTTCGGAGACGAACGCCGCCACCTCGCGCAGATTGTCCCCTTCCACCACGACCAGCAGATCGTAACCGCCCGACATCAGGTAACAGGAGCGCACCTCGTCGTATTTGGCGATGCGTTCGGCCAGCCGGTTAAAGCCGCCTTCGCGCTCGGGCGTGATCTTCACCTCGATCACCGCGCGCACGATGTCCACGCCCAGTTTTTCCTCATTGAGGATGGTGCGGTAGCCAAGGATGACGTGGGCGGCCTCGTAGGCTTTGATTTTGGCGGCCACGTCCGGTTCGGGAAGATTGAGCATCGCGCCGAGTTGCGCCGGCTTGAGCGCCGCGTTGTCGTGCAAAAGTTTGAGCAAAGGGTCCATGCGCAAAAGGTTAGACACGAATTGCACGGATGCACACGAATTTTTTTGCTTGCCGTAGAAGACGACATAAGGAGGCTCATTTCAAAAGTGCGGGGTGCGGAGTGCCGGGGAAGTTTGGGACTCGCGTAGCTCGTCCCTCCGAACGACACACAAGGCCGCGGTTACAGGATGAAGTGGCGCACGGGGCCGGGCGGAATCTGTGCGGCGGCGCCGGGCATGAAGTCTCCTTCGACTTGGGTAGTGTCTTAATCTTAATCTTTCTCTTAATCATAATCTCTGACCGGCATGCGATTAAGATTAGGATTAAGATTAAGACACGGCCCCGGCCTGGCCAAGCTTGACTCTTTGGCCGCCGGCGTGTATGAGGACGCTATGCTCTCCGCATGAAGGCCAGGCGTTTAGCTGTTGTAATTGTCGCTGTGGCACTGGCCGTAATCGTCGTGCTTCTGACCAGGCGCGGCACACGGGATACAACACCTCCACCGTCGCCTGCCGCAGATGCAGCCGCTGCCTCTTCGCGCCGCTTCGCGCAAGCCCCTCCTCCCGGCGCTGCCGCAAAAATGCCGGCCGCGGTGGCATCCATTCAACGCACACCGGCCAGCCTGTCGCCCGTCCTGGCGAATCCCGATTCGGCGATCGGACGGTTTCAAGCATGGACGCGGCGATACCTGACGGCTGGGCCGGCGGAACGCGCAAGCCTGGAGACCGAGGGGATGCGCCTGGCCGCCGAACGGCGCGCGGAGTTCAAGGCGCTGATCGCAGACGACCCGCGCGAAGCGCTGCGTCAGGCGGTGCCGATGGTGGCGCGGCAGCAACTGCCGGCGAGCATCGTGGAGTTGCTGGAAGAGCGCGTGAGCGGCAATGGCGTGTTGCGCGCCTACCTTGCCGGGCCGGACGCGGTCGCCGGCGGCGTCGAGCAGATCGTGCGCGTCGCCGAACTGGAAGGCGGACGCACGTACCGGGCGTATGTCTTTGGCCGCCGGGCGGAGACGGTGACGTGGGTGGCTGGCGCGTCGCTCAACGGGTTGGTGATTGACGAAAAGTTCGCAGTCAATGAACGGCCGCTCCGTCCCTTGGAAATCGGCGAAATCCCGCCGGCGTCGAGACCGGCGGTCGAGGTCTGCCCCGTGTCGGGCAAGGCGGCGGTGGTGGCCAGCAAGGGCGAGCCGATCACCGAGGCCACGCCCGCCGTCGAAGTGCGGGGGGAGATCGTCTATTTCTGCGACGGCGCGCACATCATCTCCTACGAGCAGCAGATCATTTACGCCGAGGCCGGCACCGGCGGGCCGCAGCGGTTCACGGGCATCCTGCCGGCGGCGCCCTCGCCGTCGCTCGGACAGCTTCGCGTGCTGTTCATTCCGATGACGTATGCGGACCAGAACCAGATGCCGGCCACGGAGGCCAAGTGTTACGAGATCATGAAGGAGGTCTCGGACTTCTTCCTCAAGGCGTCGTTCGGGCGGTTGACGTGCATGCCGACCGTGACTCCGCCGATCAAACTCCCGCACGACGAGGCCTGGTATTTCCAGAAGGACCTGACGGACGGTGTGAGCAAGGAGATTGACGGCCTGGGTCTGGAACACAATCACGCCCGGGAGGAGGCGCGCAAACTGGGTTATGATGCAAACGACTTCGACACCGTCGTGCTGCGGCTCAGCGGCGGACCCGGCGGTAACGTGAGCCGGGGCGGCGGTTCGGGTGTCTGGCTCTTCGGCGATTCGGTGGCCACCTGCGCGCACGAAATCGGCCATGCCTTTGGGCTGGCCCACGCGAATTACTGGGACACCGGCGGTACCAGCGCCATCGGCGCGGGCGGCAACACCGAGTATGGCGACCAGCTCGATGTGATGGGCAATGCCGGCGTGCAGCGGGGCCATTACAACGCCCAGGCCAAGAACCAGATCAAGTGGCTGCCGGACGCCTTCGTGCAGACCGTCACCGGGAGCGGCCTTTATCGTGTTTACGCGTTTGACCAGACGGTGCTGGATCCAGACAAGCGTTATGCCCTCAAAGTGGTGAAAGACAACCAGCGCACTTACTGGGGCGAAGTGCGCGTGTTGTATGATGGCAACAACAACTGGGTCGCCAATGGCATGCTCCTCGGCTGGAAATGGCCGGGGAACTCGGGCAACAACATCCAACTCATCGACACCACACCCGGTTCGCCGGGCGGCAAGAACGACGCACCGATCGTCGTGGGCGAGACCTTCTCCGATTTCGAGGCCGGGATCCACATCACCACCGTGGCGGTCAACACCGATGTCAACGGCATTCGCAGCGCCGACATCGTGGTCAACCTCGGCAACCCCGCCACCAACCTGCCGCCCGCGTTGAGCCTCACCGCCTCGGCGCTCAATGTGCCGGTGAACGCGCCCGTGACGTTCACGGCCAGCGCGAGCGATCCCAACGGCGATTCGCTGGCTTACCAATGGCTCTCCTCGGACAACAGCTCGGCGAGCACCGCGATCACCGGCCCCAACGCCCCAGGTTTCACGCGCAGTTTCACGACCGCCGGTCAATACGTGGTCACCTGCATCGTGTCCGACCGGAAGGGCGGCTCCGCCGTGCGCTACGTGCTGGTGACCGTGGGCAACGGCAACTCGCGCTACTCGATCTCGGGCCGCATCACGCTCGACGTCCAGAAACTGCCGGGCGTCTATGTCTCGACCGGCGCCAACAACGCCGTGCTCTCGGACAGCGACGGTTACTACACGGTTCCCGGTTTGACCAACGGCACCTACACCGTTGCACCGCTGCTCTACGGCTACGCGTTCACCGAGTTGTTCAACAACAGCGTGCTCGTGGGGCCGAACTTCACCGGCGGTGATTTCGCGGCCGAACTCGCCCCGCACGTCGCCATCACCGCCAGCGCGCCGACGGCCTTCGAGGCGGGCACCGTCGCGGGGCGTTTCACGCTGACGCGCACAGGATCGGATGCCGATCCGCTGGACGTGAAGGTTGTGCCCGTGTTCGGCACCGCGTCGTCGGGCGACTACTCGTTAAGCCCGGCCCCCGTCTCCGGCTCGCCCTACAACACCGTGACCATCCCGGCCGGCACCAACGCAATCGACATCCTCGTGACGCCCGTCAACGACACAACTGCTGAAGGACCGGAGACCGTCGTGATGCAGCTCGGCCTCGATGCGGCCTACGTGATTGACGGCCTGGCCACCGCCACTGTCGTCATTGAGGACAACGACACGGCGCTGCCGAAGGTGTCCGTCGTGGCCTCGTCCATCGCCGCCTTTGAAAATCCGCCGCAGTCCAGCAGCTTCACGATCACTCGCACCGGTCCGACGACGGGCGATCTCACCATCAACCTCACCTACCCCGGCACGGCGTCCAACGGCGTGGACTACGTCATGCTCCCGGCGGCGGTCGTGATTCCGGCCGGCGCTTCCTCCACCAACCTCACCGTGACCCCGATCAACGACGCTCTCTCGGAGGATTTTGAAACGGTGATCGCCACCATTGCCAGCAGCGCGGCCTATCTGGTTGATCCTAACTCCACCAATAACATCGTGACCATTGTGGACGACGACTTGCAGATTGTTTCGCTCGAAGTGGCCGACGCGGTGGCGACCGAAGTGGACCTCACGCCGCCGGGCGCGGCGCCAGACCCCGGCGTCTTCATCGTCTCGCGCGCCGGGGACATCTCGCAGCCGCTGAAGGTCTATTATGCGGTGAGCGGTTACGCGCTGCATGGGGTGGACTACGAACCGTTGCCCGGTTCGGTGACCATCCTCGCCGGCCAGTCGCGCGCCAGCGTGGTCATCACGCCGCACTTTGATGCGCTGGGCGAGGGGCCGGAGACGGTCGTGCTTCAGCTCGCCGGCGGCGGGGGAAATTACCGGCTTGGCCTGGTGAACAGCGGCACGGTGACCATCAACGACGCGGGCGATCCGCCTTACGTCGAGGTCGTCCCGCTGACCAGCGCGCGCGAGCCAGCCACCGCGGGCAAATTCCGCTTCACGCTCAAGGGCAGCGTCCCGAGCAACATCGTGGTCAACTACACTGTCAGCGGCACGGCCGTGGGCGGCGTTGATTACACGACCCTCAACGGCTCCGTCACGATCAACGGCACGGGCACCAACACCGTTTCCGACGTGAGCGTGACGCCGATCAACAACGCCGTCGCGGACGAACTCCGCACCGTCACTGTCACCCTCACGCCCAGCCCGGATTACCGGACGTGGCAGGCCACGGCGTCGGCAACGATCTGGTTGTATGACGACGAGCAGCCGACCGTCTTTGTGGACGCGCACACGACCGCGAATAACAGCCTCTCCACGCTGTCCGAGGGCGGCGCGACCAACAAGTTCTACCTCTCGCGCACTGGCAGCACCGCGGCCTCGCTCACGGTGAACTACACCCTGGGCGGCACCGCCGCCAACGGCGTGGACTACCAGACCTTGTCGGGCGTGGCGGTCATTCCCGCCGGCCTCCCTGGCGTTGATGTCGTCCTGACCAACATCAACGACGCCGTCTTCGAAGGCACTGAGACGATCACGCTCAACCTCGCGCCCGGCGCTTATTCTCGTGGCCCGGGCGCCACGATGTATCTGCTCGACAACGAATCGAGTTCCCTCCGCGTCGGTTTTGCGACCAACAGCAGCGTGGTGTCGGAATCCGCCGGCACGGTGAACATCCCCGTGAAGCTCTCCGCCAGCTCAGCCGCGCCGGTGACGGTGGAGTACGAGGTGTTGAGCGCCGGCTCCGCCACCGGGCCGACCAACACCGCCGCCACCGGAATGCCGTATTGGCTTCGCCTGACGCGCACCAACGACGAGTTCCGCACGTTCTACTCGGCCAACGGCAGCGCGTGGACCCAACTCGGCAGCGCGCTGACCAACGCGCTGGCCAACCCGCTCTGGATCGGCCTGGCCGTTTGCAGCGCCAGCGACGGGAACCTCGCCACCGCCACGTTTGACAATGTGACCGTGGCGCCCGATCCCGGCGGCGCGTTCGTCGGTCGCGACGTGGGTTTCGTCTCCGCCTCCGGCAGCGTCAGTCAGAACGGCGGGGTTTACACCGTCACCGGATCGGGTGCGCTCATCGGCAGTTCGCAGGACGAATTCTATTTTGCCGCGAAGGAAATCAGCAGCAACTTCACGTTCAGCGCGCGGGTCGCCACCAGTTCCGGCAACGTGACCAACCGCCTCGCCGGCCTGATGGTGCGTGAGGACCTGCGCCGCTTCGCGCGCCATGTCACCGTCGCGCAGCGGAGCACCAACACCACCCTGTCGTTCTCCCGCACCAACTCGACCATTACCGCGCTGGGAGCGGGCGTGGATTTCCAGTTCACGCCGGGCATCCTCACGTTCCCGCCCGGTGTCACGTCGAACGCTGTCCCGATCACCATCATGAACGACTCGCTCTCGGAGCCGAACGAGCAGATTGTGCTGACGCTGCGCCACGCCAACGGCGCCCTCCTCGGCCTCACGAACCATGTCCTTGCCATCAACGACAACGACGCGGCCCCGCTCCAGCCGTCGGTCGGATTCGCCGCCACGAACAGCAGCGTGGCCGAAGACGGGTCGCCTGCCGTACTGGTGGCGCTGAGCGCACCCGTGGCGAACTCCGTTTCCGTGGACTACGGCGTGATCGGTGGCAGCGCGACCTCGCCCGACGACTTCACGCTGGCGCCGGGCACGCTGACCTTTGCTCCGGGCGAAACCGTAAAAGCGCTGCCGCTTTCGCTCGTGGACGACCTTGAGGTGGAACCCAGCGAGACCGTCATCATCGGCCTTTCCAACGTCGTGGGCGGCGCGCTGACGACCTCGTCGAACCACACGCTTACCATCCTGGACAACGACCTGCCCGTGGTCACCGTCACGGCCACCGACGCCAGCGCCCACGAGTCCGGCGACACCGGCGAGTGGACGTTCACCCGCACTGGCCCGTCTGCGACCAATCTCGTGGTAACCTTCACCCGCACCGGCACGGCCTCCGCCGGCACGGACTACGCCTCGTTCGCCACAAGCATTACGATCCTGGCCGGGACGAACACCGCGACGTTGACGCTCACGCCAGGGGCCGACGCACTTGTCGAAGGCAACGAAACCGTCATCCTCACGCTGGCGGCCAATTCAGCCTATCTCGTCGGCTCGCCCAACAACGCCACTGTCACGATCACTGACGCGAACATTCCGACCGTCACCATCACGGCCAGCAGCCCGAACGCCTCCGAGACCGGCCCCACCGCCGGCAACTTCACGATCACGCGGGTCGGGCCGACGAACGCCGCGTTGACCGTGAACTTCTCCGTCACCGGCACCGCCACCAGCGGCTCGGATTACACCTCCATCGGCACCAGTGCCGTCATCGCCGCCGGCCAGTCGAACAAGGTCGTGACCGTCACGCCCCTCGAGGACGCTCTGACCGAAGGGCCGGAATATGTCGTGGTTTCGTTGAGCAACAGCGCGAACTACGTCATTGGCGCGTCGAGCTTCGCCAACGTGACCATCAACGACAACGACAGCCCGCCGACCGTCTTCATCAGCCAGCCCAGCGCCAAGGCCGTCCGCCTCGCGCCCGGCAACGGCCTGAACCTCGTGGCGGTGGCAGCCGACGACGGCGCACCCAATCCGCTCACCTACACTTGGAGCAAGTTCTCCGGCCCCGGCGCGGTGACGTTCGGCTCGCCGACTTCGACGAACACCACTGCCACCTTCGCCAGCAACGGCCTTTACACTCTGCGCATCACCGTCACGGACGGACAATTCACGGCGCGCGACGACGTCTCCGTGGAGGTGGGTGGTTTCGCGTTGCCGGAGTGGATGGATGCCAACCTCGGCGCGTCCAGCACGCGCGGCAAGTCGGGCCTGAACAACGGCGTGTTCACCGTCACCGGCTCCGGCACCGGCTTCAGTGGCACGGCGGATGCCGGACACTTCGTCTGCCGGCAGGTCAACGGCGCCTCGTCGGTCTATGCGCGCGTCACCAGCTTCGCCGGCACCACCACCAACGCCATCGCCGGCGTGATGCTGCGCGAGCGGAACTTCCGCGGGGCGCGGCGCATGCTGGTGGGCGTGCGCACCAACGGTGTGGTCGAACTCCGCGTCCGTACGGCCGACAACGGGACGAGCACCAACACGGCCGTCAGCACCAGCGCGCTGCCGATGTGGTTCAAGATCGAGCGCAGTGGCGACACCGTGACGGCCTACTGGGCGCCGGATGTCAGCGGCGCGCCCGGTGCGTGGGTGCAGGTCGGCAGCGCCGCCACCCTCACGAACCTCCGTGCTGACTCGGAACTGGGCATCGCCGCCTCCAACGGCAGCCTGAACACGCTGGCCGACGCGACGTTTGACAACCTCACGCTCACACCGGCGCCCGCCGGCCCGGCGCTGATCTCGGAGGACATGGGCACCACGTCGTTGATCGGCGGCAGTTCCGTCAGCAACACGACCTACACGGTGCAGGGTGGAAACTCGTTGTCGTCGGACGGCGGGCATTACCGTTTTCAGCAGTACGTCGGCGACGTGACCATCGTGACGCGCATCCTCAGCTACACGGCCACCACCGACAGCGCCAAGGGCGGCGTCATGGTTCGCGATACCAGCCTCGACGCGGCGCCGTTTGGCTTCATGGGCATGGCCTATATCCGCGGCGGTTATTTCCTCCGGCGCAATGTCCCCGGAGGCAGCACCAGTTCGACGCTCGATAATTCGCCGTCCACGCCCTACTGGCTGCGCGTGATTCGCAAGGGCAACGCCGTCACGGCCTGGAAGGCGTCCAACACGGCGAGCAACACGCCCGGGACGTGGGTCCAACGCGGCCCGATGCAGGTCTTTAGCGCCGACGCGCCGATCTACGCCGGCCTGGCAGTGGACAACATCTCAGCGTCCGCGCTGAACACCACGGTGTTCGACAACCTTTCCATCATGCCCGGCAACACCGCCCCCGTGGTCAACCCCGGCCCCGGCGGATTCATCACCGGCACCAACGCCATCTCGATCATCGCCACCGTCACCGATGACGGTGATCCCAACCCGCCCGGCGCGACCACGTATCAATGGTCCCAGGTCAGCGGCCCGGGAACCGTGACGTTCAGCAATTCCAGCGCGGTGGACACCGTCGCGACGTTCTCCATTCCCGGCACCTACCTGTTGCGCCTGACGGCGGACGACGGCGAGGTCAGTGTGTTCAGGGACGTCACGTATGTCGTCGCGACGCCTTATGAAACGTGGCAAACACAGCATTTCCCCGGCGGCAGCAGCAACCCGGACGCGGCTGAGGGCGCCGATCCCGACCACGACGATTTGACCAATCTGGCCGAGTACGCCTATGGCACCGACCCGAACGCCTTGAGCGTGGCCCCGTTCACGATCGAGATCGTGCCCCAAGGCGGCGAAGCGTTTTTCCGCATCCACGTGACCAGGAACCCCGCCGCGACCGATGTTCAATTCACGGTGGAATGGAAGAGCGATCTCAACACCATGTCCAATTGGTCCGGCACCGGACTGGTCACCGAGCAGAACACCGCGGCCTTGCTGGTCGTGCGCGACAGCACACCCGTCTCCAGTCTGACCGGAAGAAACTACCAGGTGAAGGTGAGCAAGCCTTAGACACGAATCTCAGCGTTTGGAGTTCACGCTTCAGCGTGTCCCGGAACAGTCCCGCGTGCGGGACTGGACTCCAATCCACCGGTACATGGGTAGCCTCCTTGGTTCCATAATCGCGCATCGGCTCCATGAACCGGCTGGCGTTTGGTGTCCACGCTTTAGCGTGTCCCCGTTCACCGAGCACCCTAAAGGGTGGACACCGAACGCACGGTTCATGGAGAGGCTCGGTTTGGGCGCGAAGTGCGGAAGACCACGGAAGTTTGGGACTCGCGTCGCTCGTCCCTCCGAACCACACACGCATTCGTCGGCTCCTGAAAGTGGTTTCATACGGTGGGGTCCCGCCTGGGCGGGATCGAGCCAAGTCAATCCGCGCCCGACGCGGCTCGACGGAGTCTCGCCCCACCAGGGATGACCTTATGAAACCGCTCCTACGAAATAAATTGGCGCACGGGGGCGAGCAGGATTTTGGCGCCGGCGCGGATGAACAGCGGGATGGTGTCCAGCGGTGCGCGGGCCACGATGTGGCGGCCGCCACGGTGGCGCCCGCGGCGTGACCAGAAATTCACCCACTCGCCCCGCGGCAAATAAACGCAACGCGCCACGGCGCCCGGCTGGAGGACCGGCGCCACGAGCAAATCGCGCCCGAGCAAAAACTGGTCGCCGACGCCCACCGCGACCGGGTCGTCCTGGTAGTGATAGAACAGCGGTCGGATGATCGGCGTGCCGCGCTGGTGCGCTTCTGCAAAGAGCGTTTCCAGATACGGCAGCAGCCGGTAGCGCAGTTCGATCGAGCGTTTGCAGATGGCTTCGATCTTCTGCCCGAAAGCCCACGGTTCCTGCGGGCACGCGTCCTTGTTGCAGTGGTTGCGGAAGAACGGTGTGAAGGCCGCCAGTTGCGTCCAACGCGCCAGCAGTTCGCCTTCGGCGTTATCAAGGAACCCGCCCACGTCCGCGCCGCAAAAGGCCACGCCGCTCAGGCTGAGGTTCAGCAGCATCGGCACGGACCCGGCGAGTTGCTCCCACGTCGAACTGTTGTCGCCGGTCCAGACCGTCGCGTAGCGCTGGATACCCGCATAGCCGGCGCGGGAGATGATGAACGGGCGCTGGTCCGGCGCGTGCGCGAGCGCCCCCTCGAACGAGGCGCGCGCCATCGCCAGGCCGTAGAGGTTGTGCGCGGCCGCGTGGCGGACGCGCCCTGCCAGATCCATTTCATGCACGCAGGCGAGCGGCATCGTCTTGCCCGGCCCATCGAACACGGCCGGTTCGTTCATGTCATTCCAGAAACCAGCGGCCCCGAGACGCTGAAATCGCCCCTGTTCCCTGCCCCACCAGCGCCGCACGGTCTCATTCAGAAAATCGGGGAAGCGGCAATTCCCCGGCCAGACTTTGCCGATGAAATCCCGCCTGCCGCCGGGCGCCTTCACGAACGCGTCGAGCGCGCGGCCGCGCCGCAACACGCCGAATGTCGGATCGTTCTTCACGCCGGGATCCACGATGGTCACGACCTTGAATCCTTGCCGCCGCAACCGCGCGATCATTTCTGCCGGCCTCGGAAAATTTTTGCCAAACGTGAACACGCGATGGCCGCGCATGTAGTCAATGTCCAGGTAAAGCGCGTCGCACGGAATCTTGCGGCGGCGGAACTCGCGCGCGAGGCGCTCGACCTCCGCGCGGCTCTTGTAGCTGTATCGCGATTGGTGATAGCCCAGCGCCCAGCGCGGCGGCAACGGCATCCGCCCGGTCAACTCCGTGTAGCGCTCAACGATGCGGCCGGCCTCCGGACCGGGGAAGAGATACAAGTCCAGCTCACCGCTGGCCGCGCTCAAGCGCCACTCGTCGGGCGCGGTCTGGCCCATGTCCCAAACCTGCTTCGCCGGGTTGTCCCAGAAAAGTCCCGCAGCGCGACCGTCGCGCAGCGTGACCGCGAATGGGATCGAGACGTAAAGGCTGCGCAGGCCAGGATGAATGCACGAGGCGTGGCCGAGCACATCAAGGTTCCAGAATTCGCGCACGCGGCCGCGCTGGTTGAGCGGGCCGGCAGTTTCGCCGAGGCCGAACAGGCTTTCGCCCCCCGCCAAGTCGAGCGTCACGCGCGCCTGCCGGCCGGCGAAGCCGGTCGCCGCCGGTCCGGCGGACAGTTGCAGGCGGCCGCGGGCATCGCGCAATTGCCAACTCCCGTCGGCCTGGCGCATCTTCAACTGCCCGGCGCGTGTCTCGAGGGAAACGTGGCGTGCGGTGGAACGAACGCGGGTCGGGGCGGCGGCCCAGTGGGTTTTCGCCACGGCCCACGAGGGGTGGACCGAAAATGTTTTGCCCCGGACAATGCGCAGGCGGAACAAATCGTCGGCCAGAACGCGCAACTCGACCTGTTCGCGGCTTGATTGCAGGAGGACGGCTGACGCGGCGGTGTTCGTCACGGCAAGCCGGGCGAGCGGGCGAAAGTTCACGCCGGATGCGCGGCCTAATTCCACGAGAGGTCTTGCGGCCCCTCGGCCATCAGGCGGTATTTCCAGCCCTTGGATTTGAGGATCATTTTCCAGAGCTGGTCGGACGGCACATTGAAGATGAGGTCGAGCGAGGCGGCATGGGTCAGCCAGGCGCCGCGCTTCATTTCGTCTTCAAGCTGACCGGGACTCCAGCCGGCGTAACCAGCAAAGACCTTCACCTGCTGCGTGGGGGAAAAGGACTCGCCCACATCCTCCAGCGCATCGAGCGAATGGCCGAGACTCAGATTGGGCATGACGTTGGCGTCAGGCAGGAAGACATCGGAGTGGAGAAAACTCAGTGCGCTGGTCTGCACCGGCCCACCGAGATAAAGGGCCTGTTGCTTGAGCGGCTCGCCCAGATCGGCCACGAGCAGGTCGCCGACTTTCTTGCCGCTGGCGCGGTTGAGCACCAGGCCGAAGGCGCCTTCGGCGTCGTGCTGGCAAATCAGGACGACGGTCCGGTTGAAAAACGAACCGTTCAGTTTGCCGCCGTCCAGCAGCAACTGCGCTTTGAGCCACTTGACATCTTTAAGCATACCGGCACCGCTGGAACAATGTGCAACATTCCAGCCCGGCTGACAACCTTGTTTCGGAACCGCAGGACAGGGTGGGGCACATCTCACTTTCTGAGGACGGAATGAGCGAAGCACCAAGCTCCAACCTCCAAGCACCAGAGAAGCTCCAATTCTCAAACACCAAACAACGCTTCGGGCGCCCTTTGAGACTTGGTGTTTGATGTTTCTCTGGAGGTTGGAGCTTGGAATTTGGAGCTTTTCGACCCCAGCGTCGGACTTCCTAAAAACCGAGATGGCCCCCACCAAGAACTGGCTGAAAAAACCGGCTTTAGTTTTTGCGCAGGAACAGTTCCTGTTTCGCGGTGGAACCGTTGACCTGGACCAGCACAGAGTTGGCCCGGAATTCCAGACAACGTACGGTGACGTTGGTCTTGCCCACGCGGACTTTATCCGCCTCCATCAGGCCAAGGGAGCGATCATTGATGAGGGCCACGCGGCGCGGGCCGGCCCCCAAAAGCCCTTTGAGCATCAGCGAATCCGGCGCGACATATTCGCGCGGCGCGTAGGCGGCCAGCGCGCCGGGCGCGGGCGCGGCGTCGGTTTTCAAAACGAGCAAGCGGTCCAGTTTCTCCTTGTCCAGCCAGCTATCCACGCCGTCGCAGACCCAGGCGATGACGCGGAAGAAGCGGTACTCCTCCTCCGCCTTGAGCACGGTCTGGATCTGGCCGCGGGTATAATCGCTTTGCAGGATGCGTTTTTTTTCGGCTTCTTCGTTGCGGAGGTCCATCACTTTGTAGGCGATCAACTCGCAGAAGCCTTCCACGCTGTCCTTGTCAATCTGGCGGGTGCGCTTCCAGTGCTCGTTGACCCAGGTGTGGGCGTATTCATGGGCGCAGACGGCCATGAGCTGCGGCCGGGGCAGGCCGTTGAGCAGGAAGATCGTGTGCGCATATTTTTTGTCCCGCGGCGGGGCGGAAAGGGTCAGGCCCAGGAGTTTCGTGGGATCCTCGATCGCGGGGGTCTTGCGGAATTCGCGCAGGAATTGGTCGCGGTTGACCAGCGTCGCGGTGATGTTGGCGTCCGGCAGCGGCGGCCACTCGGCCAGCAGCCGGTGCGCGTCGCGTTTGACTTCTTCGAAAATCCGCTCCGCCTCGTCCTGGGCAAAGACCGCCGTTTTGGCGTCGGCTTCGCAGAGCAGCCGGCCATCGTCCAACTTCTGAAAATTCTTTCCGCCGACCGGCATGGCGCAGGCGGAGCAACGGAGGTCGGACTTGTAGCATGTTTCGCAAACGACCTTGGTCGTGCCGTGCAGCGGATCTTTGAGGCGGTAGGCCGGGACGTTGATCATCGGCGAGCCGCAGGACTCGCAATTCGCGCAGGCGTCCGTCGCGGTGAAAAAAAACAAGCCCGCCAGGAAAAACCAAACGATGAACAAGCGCATACCCTTGGCATGGGAAGCAGCGGTTGTTCCAACGACGGGCCGGCTCCGGCGGCGGGTTCCAACGACGATTCTCCCGCGAATGACGGCAGTGACGACCCGGAACAGCGCGCCGGCAACGCCCGCTGTCTGAAATGAAGTCAGGCCGTCCCAATTTACTTCAGCAGCTCCAGCGCCGTCTCGGCCATCTTTGGCCCGGTCAAACCATGCTTTTCGTATAGATGTTCGGCGACGTAGGCCGATTGGCCGAACTCGCCCTGGATGCCCAGCGTCTTGATGCGATGGGCGATGCCCGCCTGGGAAAGCGCGTGGGAAACCTGCGCTCCCATGCCGCCGACGGCCTGATGATCTTCAATCGTGACGACCCGGCCGGAGCAAGCCCGGACCGCCGCGCCGATCGTGGCCAGGTCCACACGGTTGATAAACGGGTTGTTGATGACGGTGGCTTGAATCCCTTTTTCGGCCAGCGTGCGGCCGGCTTCAACCGCCTTGCTCAACAGTGTGCCGCAGCCGATCAAAACCACGTCGCTGCCTTCGCGCAACACTTGCGCTTTGCCCCATTCATACTTCGCGTTCTCGACCCAATGCACCGGGTAGTTTTCGCGGCCGACAAAGAAGATGTAGGTTTCGCCATCGCGCCCGGCGGTGCGGTCGGCGGCGTGATGTTTGATGGCCTGATACAGCAACGCCTCGGCTTCCCCGGCGCAGGAAGGGGCGATGACGACCGTGTGCGGGATCGCGCAGGTCGCCGCAAAATACGTCGTGGCCTGGTGTGATGCGCCGTCCGCCGCGTCCTGAAAACCGACGTGTGAGTATAGCGCGATGAGCGGCGCTTGCGAGAGCGCGGCCATCGTGAGCGGCAGGTTGCCCTTGGTCACGCCAAACTGGCCGAAGGTGTCCACGATCGGAATGAACCCCGCCTTGGCGAAGCCGGCGCCGGTGCTGACCATGTTGGCTTCCGCAACGCCGACCTCCACGAAACGGTCGGGGAAACTTTTCTGGAACAAGCTGATGCCGGTCGAGCCTTGCACGTCGGCGGAAATGGAATAGACGGGATAACCTTCGGCGGCCGCGCGGACGGCGGCTTTGGCGAGGCCGGCTTGCACCTTGTCTTGTTTCACGGCGGGCGCGGCGGGCACGGCTGGCGCCGCCGCGGCTTTGGCCTTTTTTTCGGCTTCTTTCTGTTCCCAGGCTGCGCGGAGAGTCCTGGCCCAGTCGAGCAGTTCAGCGGGCGGAGTGGCGCCGGAGTAAATCTCGTTCAACCAATCCACAATCTTCTCGCCATTGGCGAGCGGGAAACCGTGACCGCCGGCGGAATTCTCCTCGGTGGCCTTGATGCCATAACCCTTGATGGTTTTGCAATGCACACAAACTGGTGCGTTTGGATTGGCCCTCGCCTGCTGGATCGCTTTTTCAATGGCCAGATATACGGCCTGCAAATCGTGGCCGTTGGGGACCGGGATGACGTTCCAACCGAGCGCACCCAGCGCAGCAAAGGTGGGCTGCATGGAGAAGGCATCCTTGGTGATGCGGCCGGAAAGTTTGGTGTCGTTGTCGGAAATGACCAGCACGAACGCGTTCACCCGGCCTTTGGCGGCCAGGCCGGGAATGGCCGCGAAGGCCTCCCTGGCCTCGCCTTCCATCGAAGCGCCGTCCGACACGGTGCAAATGGTGACGCGATCGCGCCCGGCGACCTTGTCCGCGATGGCCAGCCCCTGCGCCTGCGGCAGTGCGGAACTGAGCGGGCCATTGCTCAGGAAGACGCCTTCGGGATTCAAATGCGATTCACCGTGGCCGGTGAGTTTGCTTTTGATGCTGCGAAACCCTTTCAAGTCTTCGAAGGTCAGGTTGTCGAAGCCGTAATTGGTGCGGAGCGCATAGATGCCGTTCTCGGTGTGGCCGGCGTCGTTGACGAAATTGAACGCCTCATGCCATTGCCGGCCTTTGACGGCGAACATGAGGCCGTGAATGGCCGCCATGATTTCCGCGAAGGCGGCCGGGCCGCCCCAATGACAAGCCGCGCCGCCGTTGACCGCGTGCACGTCCATTAACGCGATTAGTGCGCGCGTGGCGCGGGGATCGCCCAGCGCGACTTCCTCGCCGGCGAGGTTTTTGACTGTGACCGCGTATTTGGGGGCCTGCCGCGGCGTGGGGGCGAGTTTGGATTTAAGTTTGAGCGGCGCGAGCGGCGGCGCTTCGACGGGTTTGACGACGGAAGTGTCCTGGGCCATACGATTCTCGATTCAAAGTTTCCAATGCCAAGTCAGGCAGGAAACTTTAGGAGGCAGCCGGCGAAAGGGGAAGGAGGAATTTCGGCTATTCCCTGCGGGGCGCAGGGCGGTGTCCTTGTACTGCTATCCGTAAGATTCAATCAATTCCGCAACGATTTTTTAACGCAGAGAACGCAGAGTTTGGCGCCGAGGAACGCGGAGGCGGATTTTCTCTGCGGTCCCGCCCTGCGGGACGAGATCCTTTGCATGCTCTGCGTTTGATCAGGTTGCGTGATAGTTTGGTTGCGGCTATGTTGCGCTGTTGTAAAGCCGCGCACAATTCCTCCGGATTTGAGATGTCAGATGTCAGAAAGTCGGAGGGAAAGCCTTTATTCGCCAAATAAAGGGGCATTATTGCCTCTAAAAATGGCCGGGAAAATCGTCCCCGAAAAGGGGAGCCGGCGAGTTAACTGCGATGAAAGAGCGGCTGAAAATTCAACTCGGTGGTCATGCTAATTGATCGAATGGTTGTCCCAAAATTCGGGGTCTCCTTCGGTGCGTTGCTTCAGTTTCAAAACAGAATCGCGATAGATGTTGAGGTGGCGCGGCGACGGGCGCCAGCCGCGCAACAGCTTGGCGTGATACAGCCGGTAGGCCGTTCCGACTGAGACGCCAAGCATCGAAGCTGCCTCCTTGGCGTTGATGTGGTCCTCTGAGTTCCCCAGGGCGGCGGGTGGCACTGCGATCTTTTTTTTCTTTTTGCGCGCGCATGGCATGGCGTCAATCCTCCAGGGATGCTACCAATTCACTCGCTGGAAACGGAGTGAGCCGGCTGCGCGGATACGGAGTGGGTGGAATTGGTCGGGGCGGCTGCGGCAAACTCGCGCGGCGAGCCGGCGGTGGTTTGGTCGCCAGATCGAGAGCTTTGTTCAAGGCGTTATCCGATGGGAGGGTGCGCTCTTCCACTACCCGCTTGAGGTCCTGGAAGGTCACGTTTTTTTGTCCAGCGCGTTTAGCTTCAAACCGTGCCCGCTGGACAATCTGTGGGATCGCCGCCAAATAGCTCAACGAAAACTTCGCGCAGCGAGCAAGTAGCTTAATTGATTCCCCATCGCCTTCAGGGAAATGTGCGCGCGCCACGGCGCAACGATCTTGCTCAGAGAGTTCGTCTGGAAGCGGTTCGTAATGCGTGCGTCCGACGAATTGGCCCGAGCGCCATCGGGTTTTCTTTTCGACGAATTTTTGGTCCGCAATAAATTGAGGAGTGGCCACTAACGCGACAGGGACATTGTGGTTCACGAGCGCGGTCATAATCCAGATGATCCGTTTGGGTAATGCCACATCTCGACTGCTTTGGGGCCAGCACAGATGAGCATCATCCAAGACAAGCATCAGCTTGGAGTGTTGAAGCATTGTCTCGACGTGCGCCCTCATTTCGACGCATTTCAACTGGAGCGATGATCTGACGCCGAGTGCTTCCGCAATGGCGCGAAAGAAAGCTGTATCATCGCCCGACGAAGGGACCTGCACGAACCGCGCCCGGCCCGGCCTGGCCTCGCACCAGGCACGCGCGCTGAACGATTTGCCTCTGCGCTCCAGGCCTTGCACCAAGACCATGCAATTCCCTTCAAGCGCGTAATCGAGCGCGGAAAAGATGCGCCGGCTGATTTCGGTTTCGACCACGTTTGCCAGCGTTCGGCGGGCGTGCTCGGCCCGGTATTCGCGCAAGAGGTCGATCAATTCCGGGCAAAACCAAGGCTTGAAATCCCTCACACTCATTTTGGGATTCAGACACAGCTCCATCAAAAGGCGCTCCAACCCATTCCGCGCCGCGTTCTGGCAGTGCTCGACAAAATGCGCCGCAGGGTAAGACCGGGGATAACTCACCTTAACCCGTGGTTTCTCATCATCGTCGCGAATGAAATCTTCCGTGCTCCAGGGGTCAGATCGAGGCGTTTCACCATCGAGCATGAATTCATCGCCATGCCATTCGATTTCCTCTCGCACAGCCTTGAACTTGCTGGCGTTGTAAATCTGGCCAGCACGGCAACCAAAGCGACGCATGGCGGCCGTGGCGAATCGTTCGGGAAAGCGTTCAAGTAATTCATTGACCAGCGCGGCGAGGCCGCCGGTTTGGTGCGAGAGATATTGAAGAAAAAAGGCGAGTTCCCTTTCCTCGGGGTAGGTCAAGGCCGCAACGCGGACGGCGACGAGATTACCGATCAGTCCGCGCTCGAATGTAGAGTCAGAGCACCACCGCTCCTGGCGCAGTTCCGCTCCCGGTTTGGCCTTTCTCGTGTTGCTCATGGTGCGGCCTTATTCGTGGACTTTGATTGTGACGGATCGCTGCGAAGCTGGCCGACAAGCGCCTCGAATTCGCTGGCATCATCCTCAGTGCGGATTCGTCCGCGTGCCGGCGAGAAACTGATTTTGGCCGCAGCGACGGCCGTCCGGCGACCGAGGTCGATGCTTTGCTTTTGCTGAGCCGCCGCAGCGGTCTGTTTTTCGCCGAAGTCGCGGCCGAGTTCAGCGGTTCCGATGTCCACGAGGTTAGGACGGAATTTCGGCGCGTAATTAAGCCGCAGTGCGCGATAGCGCGCGCGCGTGTGGGCGTGGTGATCCGCGATGCGTTGGAATTCTGCGCCCAGCATTTCTGCCGGGGCGTCCATCGCTGGCACATCCTGCGAACGTTCGATGCAAAACGGATTCTGGCGCCGCGTGTCCGTGACAGTAAGAATTTCGGGCGTTTCTGGGTTGAACCATGCAAAGACGGTTTGCCCGATGAGCGGACCAGTCTGGGCGCCGCGATAGTTGAAGACCTGTTTGCCGAAGCGTAGCGTGATCCCATTGCGCGTGACACGCACGGGCCTGCGATGATGCGCTAGAAGGTAACGGCAGCGCGCATCAAGCCGGATGCATGGGTCCTCCGCGTTTTGGAAGCGTGCCAAGGCATCCTCCGGCGAGAGGCCCAGTGTCATCTTCCCTTGCTGTGGCTGGGCGTTGTACTGGGCGCAAAGCTCGTTGAGCCTGGCATCCCATTCCTCCGCTGACAGGAAATGGCCGGCGGGGTGCTGCTTGCCGTTTTCCACGGCCAGCTTGAGCTTTTGAACGCGCTCGAAACGGTCGTGCCTTTCGTCCCTGCCACAATAGCCAGGCAATCCTTCAAGCAGGTTTTGGAATTGGCCTAGGACAAACTCAACCGGTTTGGAGCGCGGCAGATTCGCATGAATAAACCGGAGCCCCAGGTCGCGCAGGCCGCCTTCTGTCTCCGCATTGGAAAGCGCCGGCTGGAAGCGTTTGCCGCCGGTAATGATCTTGGATCGTTCCCAGACGCCGCGCTCGTAGTACCAGCCTTTCCGTGGCAGGCCGTGCGCGTCGCAGACCTTCGTCATCAGCGTTCGGATGGCGAGGGCGTTGTAATTTCGCGACGAGAGCAGCACATAGCCCAGGATACATGTGGACCGCAGATCAATCATCAATAGGAACTGGCCGCGCCAGAGGGTGAACCCGCCGATGTCGTCCGCCTCGTAATAAAAGATCGGCAAAGTGCAATCGTCTGCTTGGTACCAATCAGAGGCCGAGACAAAGGACCAGTCGCGGGAGATATGAGCGCCGTTCAATTTCGCCTGGCGGGGTCCGTGGTGAATGTCTTCCATCATTTCAACTTCCGGTTTCACCGCGTCAATGATTCGGCGAGGGACGTACGACTTGCGGGCGGGGTTAGCCAGGTAGTAAGCGGCCAGGTCCTCGCTGAGGCCATTTTCACGGAGCAGCTCGCGCCATGCCTGGGCGATCCGGCCGCCGGTCGAGAAACGCGCGTGCGCGATCAAGCGGTCCTTGTCGTCCTGGCTGAGTTGCGGGCCGCGGTACCGGCCGGATTTTTCCGCGCGGCGGTCCACGATAGACGCCGGCCGGCGATCTGTCTGCCAGCGTGCGAGCTTTTCATCAAATTGCTTCCGCAAACCCTCGGCGCTGCTGGTGAGAAACGGTGCGCGCGCGAGCAGGGCCGCGAGCCAGGCTTTCTTGACCCGCCCGCGCAGACAGCCTTCGGCGATCTGTTGCTCGAAGCGCTCGAAAATGCGCACCCAGAGACAGGCCACTTCCTCGCGTGTGGGCTGCGCTGGATTCGTAAACGTGGCCAGGATGCCGTTGATTTCGCGCGCTGCGGGCGATTGGAGAGGCGATGGCGTGCTCTGGCGACGTCCGAGGCGTTCAGACAGGTAAATCTCAAGCCGATCCCAATCTTCCGCCCCGCCGTCGCGCGCGCACGTACGATCGAAGAGCCGCCGCCAGTGCCGGCCGGAAATGGATCCGCCGGTTGCTTCGTGGTAGCAGCGGACGCCGAACGCCTCAAATTGCGCCTCGCTCAAATTCAGATCGTTTAAGCGCGTGAAAACGGGCTTTAACGCGCGCTGCAAAGCCGCAGCGGCGTTCAAGCAATCCTGCGAGAGTTCGCCCAGGGGAATTGGCGGCTGCCAGATGGCCGGCGGCGCGGCGAGCAGCGCCTCAGCGTTGCGATAGCCGCGAAGATCGGCTTTCTGGCGCAGCCGCTCCTGCAACCGATCAGGCAGGGCCACATAGCTCCAGGTGGGGGTTTTGTTGCCGCGCACGAAATCAATCCCGCAAGCGGGGACGTGGCGCAGCGCGTAGAGCACTGCGCGCTTAGTCAGGCCAACCGCTGCCGCAATCTGCGAGGCAGTAAATTGACCGGACGTGCTCATTGAAGGGACCTTCGAGAAGGCTGTCATTGGAGATTAAGGCGGTGGCCTACAGGACAGGGCGCTAGTCCACTGAGCAGGCAAACCGGCGCTTAAGGTCCCAAAGGAACCTGCCTGCGGCCACCGAAAAAGAAAATATTGGTTGCGCGGCGCCGATACACGGCCGCCGCCGAAAAAGAAATGTACACCTGGAACGGCAGCCGCCTCCGGCTGGTGCATGGTACGGAACGCGCCCGCCTTCTCGCGCGAATGAAAGGCCACAGCGAGAAAGCCTGCCAGAAAAGCGACTGCCAAAATTCCAGGAACAATCATGATGGAGGTCTTTCAGTTCGACGGGTCGTAATGGGCCGTGCCGAACAATTGATTGGTCGCGCCCGTGACGTTGCTGGTGGTCACTTTCACCGCCAGAGGCCGACGCCGTTGCGAGACGAAGATCGCCTCGCCCGCCAGGCGCACCGTTGCCACGCCCACGTAATTGCTCATCGTGGACATGACGTATGCGACGTCATTGCTCACGATGGCCGTGCCCAGCGTATTGACGAACAAGATGTTCGTCGTCCCGTTGGTGCTGGCCACCACCTGCAGCGTGCAGATGTCGTTCGTCCGCTGGATCACAACGAAATCGCCCGCCACGACCCGGTGTCCCGCATTGATCACCATGTTAACGACCGTTCCGGCTGCGTTCGATTGGATCGTATAAAGCCGGTCCGTGCCGGCCAGATAGCTGATCCAGGACGTGTTCGTGTCGCCGTTGTACGAGAGCGAAACCAGCCGGATGATCTTGTCCGGCGCGGCCGGAAAGATGATCGCGTTGGTGCCTGTCGTCGCGTCGTTCGTGGAGACGTAACCTTCCTTGACCGCCTGGCCCGCCGAGCGGGACGGCGTGAGGAGCGCAACTGCCAAAGCAATCGCGCCGAAGATGGATAAAAAGTTTTTCATATTTTGATCTTTTCTTTGATGATTGTCGTTGGTTCAGCGCCCAGATCAGGCTGCGGCCGTGCGCAGCACGGCGGCGGAGTCGATTGCGTTGTAATCGAAGTCGATTTCTTCGATGAACCGAGTGGCAAGCTGATCGTTGACGAAGTAAACGTGTTCTGAGAAGTCCATCCGTGGCATCCCGCGCACGCCAAACCACCAGAATTTCAGAGCCCCAAACACAGCGACATAAGCGGAGGGCGCCGCTGCCGTGTCGTAAGCCGCGAGTACTTCCGTCCAGACGATGGGGAAACCATCGAGCGTAGAAATGCCGTCGGGTCGATAGGCGAACACGAAAGGATCGTTCGCTGCGTTGTTGAACGCGCGGAGGCGTGCCTCCCAGGTGCGGTTCAAGTAGTACGCGCCGCCGCGTCCCAGGACCGCCGTGTTGACTTTCCGGCGCAAGGCCCGGAAGTCGTCCAGCACGGCATCGCTCGGCGCCGTCTTGGTGGCGCCCAGGGTGACATGCTTGCCATTGTCCACCGCAGTTTTGCAGATGCCAACGACGCTCTCATACGTGGCGGAGCCATCGGCGAGAAAGGCCCAGGTGTCCTCCGCTCGGGCAAACTCGACGGCACCGTAACGTGCCAGGTAGTTGCCAAACGCCACGATGCTTTGCTCATCGATTTCCCGCGGCACGATCACCAAGCCGCCGACCTTGTGAGATTCAAGCGACGCGAAGGTGATCGTCGGCGAGAGCTGTGGAAATGCGGCGCTCATGACGACGCTCTGGAAGGCCGGGCGCGTGCCGACCCTCGGAGGTTTGTTGGTCCCGCCGCCCATCGGGTAGATGGTCAAATTTTGACGGGCCATTCCGAACTCGGCGATCAGTTCCATCAACTCGCCGCTGTATTCTGTCGGCAGCGGAATTTCGCTGGTGGTGAGCGCGGCGCGTTGTTCAACGCCAAGCAGGCGGCGTGCTTCGGACAGCAAGCCGTCGCGATAGTGCGCCGAGGATGCAAGAGCATCGAGCTTGCCGCTGCGTGCGGCGTGGAGGACGAAGGCCGCGCCGAGATTGGCAGCGGCATCGTCGGAGATGCCCCCGCGCGGGCGCGCGCCGCCGGCACCGTTGCGCCGGAGATTGAGCCGGCGGAGTTCGTCGACATTCTGCCGAAGGCGGGTTATTTCTTGGCCCTGACTCTTCTGCTCGGCCAACGTTTCTGTCACGCCGTCATTCGCCGTCACAAGCAGGGTTTTCAACTCGTTTATTTCGGGTGATCCCACGATGGCGATTAACGCCAGGCAGGCCAGCACTGCGATTGTTATTAAAAAAAGAAACATGGTTTTAATTGATTTTTGGCGGGCGCTCGGGCCGCCGGGTTTGGATGTTCGATCCGCACACGCGAGACGAACTTGTGAGCTGGCAGCGAGTACGCCAAATGACCCCGTGCGCTGTGGCGTCGGCATGGCACGACGGGGTTTCCGGATCGTTGCGGGAACCGCCCAGCGAGGCCAGGCATTAGGACAAGACCTGCCTGGCGGCATTGGTGGGTGTCCTTGCTTACTCGCTGGGCGAAATTGTTCATGACTTGATGAGTTCGAAGGGGGCCGAGCCTTGGTTGGCCTCGTGGCACGCGTTCAAGAATCGCAATTGCGGGATTTCTTGCACCAGGGCCTTGCAAGTGGCCACGCCTTCATTCAACATTTGCTGCTGGATTTCGATGACCCGTGTGGTTTCAGCGAGGACCGCTTCATGTTGTTCCAGCAAATGCGCAATCTGCATCGGGCTGAGATTCTCGGGATTAATCACGTGGCGCCTTTGATTTTCGGCCGCAGCGGCCTCGCATATTTCCGATCAAACCGTGAGGACCAAGGCGCTCGTATGCGCTTTTCCAACGCCGGAGGGCCGACAGAGACGGGGGCTTAATTGAACTAAACGCCCGGACAGTGCGGTTCAACGAATCTTCGATCCCCCAATTCTTGGCGATCTTTAGACGAATCACGTAATGGCGCACGGCGGCCATGCGGAGTTGCACCTTGGCCCAAGCAAGCTCTGATCGTTCGAGCTCGCCCGGTGTGTGCGGCAATGACCTGCTAACTTTCATCTTTTCCAATTTTGATCCGAATCGGCTTTATTGTCTATGAACCGATATGAATCCAAGTGTGCCGACGCTACGAACAGGGCCGCCAGCGCCTGTTTTATTGACATAGCGGAATGAGATGCAGCCGCCCCGAGGGCGGCTGCGCTGGCATGGAAATGGTCGGATTTCATCGCTTCGATTTCCCGGCGGGCCAGGGATGATTTCGGGCGGCTCGCGCTTCCTTCACGCGTTGTCTGAAGTTCATTTTATCGATGGTTATTAAAATCTCCTCTGAGGACGCAAGGGGCGTGGTGTCGAGCGCCAAGACAAAATCAACGATTGGCGTTCTGCCATTTTTGCCCGGCTCATCCGTCTGTTCGTTATTCGAGATAACCACTTGTTCGGCCATCACCAAGGCCTCGGCGAGGGAGCGCCGAAGCCCGCCATTGAATTCTTTGATGACGGCTTGGGCGATCTGCTGCCGGTTGTCGTAGATTGCCTTCGCCAGAAACAGCAGAATTGATTCCTGTTCGATTTGCATCCTGCCGATGCATCCGTTGAGCGGCAATTGAAAGTTGCTTTTAGGGCCGCGGGCTAATTCATCGAGGCTGCGGGTTTTCGTTGTTTTTGTTTTGGTAGCGCTCATGTTTTTGTTTTGGGACCTTTCTTGGTTAACTGCTGTTAGTTGTTTCCGACTGCCCGAGAAGCGAGCAGATCATTATTTTCATCCTTCATGGCCTGGATCAATTTCGCCAACTTGAGCGCCATTTCTGTCATGAGCCGAGCCGCCTTCAGTTTGTTTTCAGCGACTCCGCTCGCTAAGAGTTCATTGGCCTGCTTCGTGACTTCCTCGGCTTCTTTCCACAATGCCGCGTGCTCCTGCTTGACGGATTCGGGGCGAATGTCGGGCAGATTGGACGATGCGTCGGACTTCGGATTGATTTTGGCTTCGCTCATTTTAGAAAGTACTGCGTGCCGCTCCGAGCGCCTGCGCATCCGCGCATATCCCTAGAAGCCTGGCCTTCCATTTTTTCAGAGTGCTTTTCAGCTTTCTAAGCTTCATCCTGAAGTGAGTAGGCAAGTTTATTTGCCTACAGTCAACACATTTTGCATGGATAAAGAGCTTCTTGGACAACGGTTAAAATGGCTGCGCAAATCGCATTTTTTAACGCTTGAGGATTTTGCCGGCAAATGTGGCGTTGATAAGAGCTACATAAGCCGGCTTGAAAGGGGGCTGGCAAAGAACCCATCGGCCGCGCTGGTGAGCCGGGTATGCGCGACTTTCAATGTGACTGACGGTTGGCTTTTGGAAGGCGAGGGCTATCCGAGCATGAAGCAGATCGACAAGGTTATAGGGCAGAGATTCGATTTCCCCGTGTTATCCGGCCTCACGAACGCGCAGGTTTATGAGGCGATGGAGCACTTCAAAGCCCAGGCCAAGGACAAGCCGAAGTGGTTGCGGGCGCTCTATATTGAATTGTTTCAGCGCATTTTTTCCGAGCACTTGGAACGGTTAAAGGAGCCTCCCGATTAGCCCATTTGCCGGGTTTCTCGTTGGTTGCAGTTTTCCCAGAGCTTTCAAGTGTTCTACACTCGTTAGACTTCGCGGGAACTTTCCACCAGGGTAAAGCTGATTTGCGAAAGTTTTGGCCGAATGGCAAATATCATCATTACGGCAGAGGACCTGGAGCGCGGTTTTGTGATCGCCCCGCTGCTCTATCGGGGCGCCAAAGCGCCGGCCAAGTGGCCTGAAGCCGTGCGGTTGGACCTGCCCGGCTACCGCGTGGTGGACGGGTTGTTGGAAGATTTTGAGCGGCGCAAGGACCCGTACGTCTTCCTCCTAGCGTGCCTGCCCAAGCCGATGCGCAACGACGATTTTCTTGATCGCCTGTCATTGGATTGCCTGCGCGAGTTGCTGCGGGGCGCGTATGTGCTCTGCCTGGGCGAGGAATTAGCCTGCCGCATTTTCGGCGCGTGCCCGGCCCCGCCCCAATGCGCGGCAGCGTGATTACATGAGCGAGACTTCAAAACATGAATCGGTTTGCGACAAAGCCGAAGTCAGTCGCAGCCAGGGTGCGGCAGCGCTCGTCATGCCGGAGGACCACGAGAATGGGTTCAAGGAGGTCGAGGTCGTTTTCCGCAACGGCTGCCGCGAGTTTGTGCGATTGACGGCGCCGCCGGCGCGCAAGGTGATGGCGTTGGCGGAGGAAATCGAAAAAACTGGAGACGCCGATCCGCTCATCCGCGCGTGTCTGCCGCCGGACTTTCCTTTTGAGAGAATGCAGCGAGCCAAGGTGACGAGTTTCGCGCGCGTCGAGAATATTTGCCTGGTGCTGGCGCTGGGCGAGGATGTTGAAAAGAAAATTCCCGGCGCAGAGGCCATACTGATCCCGACGGGCTCTGCCGAGCCTGGCGCGCCTGAGCCCCAAGATTCAAGCCCATAGACCCTGATAAAAACATGCCGAACACGGTCCAATACGTCGTCGAGGTGCTCAAGCAGGGCGATGGCGCGGCCATCGCCGGGAAGGAGTTTGCTGCGGTTCAACAGCAGATGGTCAGCGCGCAAAAGGTGGCGGCTCAAACGTCCACTGCTTTTTCAGCTCAAAACTCCCAATTGAAAAACCTTGGCCTCGCCAGCAAGGCGCTGCGCGCCGACATGCATGCGCTGGCGGGTTCGCTAACGTTGGTCGGATTGAATGCCGCGCCTCAATTGACTGCGGGCGTCTATACGGCGACGGCCGCATTCAAGGCGCTCAAAGCGACTTCAACGCTGTTGGGTTTGCAGCTTTCGGCAGCAATCCCAATCATGGGCGCGGTGGCCGCAGCGGCCGGCGGGACGGCCTACGCTTGGTACACCTACAACGAAGCCCAGAAGCGACTCCTGGAGACGGAAAAGAATCTGCGGCTCCAGGATGTTTCCCTCGCGGAATCGTTGAAAAATACGATTGCGATCCAGGTGCGCCATAGCGTCATCACGCGGGAACTCGCCGATGTGTTGCTCACCTTGAGGAACCGCTATTTGGAGGTGAAGGATGCTGCCGCCCAGGCTGCCGGGATCGAGGGTTTGAGCAAGACCCTCCGTGCCGCAGGCCCTTTGGTAGATGTGAAGCTGTTCCAGACGCAGGCGACTGGGCGGGAGCAGATCGGCCAGGCCCAGAGCGCATTCAATGCGGCCCAGCTTGCGGTCAGTTACGAACAGGAACTCGTCAATTTCGATCAATATCTCGCCCTGAGGGAAAAGAAGGCGAAGGAGGCTTCGGACGTCACGATCCAATATTTGCGCGAGATGTTGATTGACGCGAATCAGTATGAAGCGGCGGCCATCGGCGCTCAGATCCAGGTTACGGAAATCAATTTGAAGACGGCCCTGGAAGGGCTGGATAAGGAGCGGTTCGCACACATCAAGCAGGACAACGCGGCGGCCAATGCGGCGCTGCTCGAACGCGCGCAAAACGAAATGGCGGCATTGCGGAGCATCGGAGATTTGCAGCGGCAGATTGCGGACGCGAACCTGACCGGGGTGGCTAAACTGATCGCTGCAAACAACGCTCAATATGAACAGAGGATCAATCAGATCAGCCAGATGAAGTCCTTGGGTGAAGATGAATATTTCGCGCTGATTGGTTTGGCAAAACAACTTCGTGACGTGGACGAGGCAAGGATCGCCTATGAAAACTCCTCATTGGGAAAAGCAAATCAGGACATCATTGATTTTACCGAGCAATCGAAACGAATAATTTCCCAAGGCCTGGCCAGCGGCATCGTGGATGCGTTCCGGACGGGTAAATTCGAGGCGGACAAATTCTTTGCCGATCTTTTTGCTCAAATCGCGCAGATCGCCCTGGAGAAATCAATTTTAAGACTTTTGGATTCCCTTTTCTCCACGGCAGCGCTGGGCGGGCAGTTCGCGAGCTTGGCGGCGCTGGGCGGACAGTTTTCCCTTATCAAAGCGGCGGGCGGCGTGCCGGGTGTCAGCAGCGTGAGCGCGCCGACGTACTTCCCGAATTTCAATGTGCTG
This sequence comes from uncultured Verrucomicrobiota bacterium, assembly GCA_964539075.1. Classification (GTDB taxonomy): domain Bacteria; phylum Verrucomicrobiota; class Verrucomicrobiia; order Limisphaerales; family CAZIFU01; genus CAZIFU01. The sequence goes on from CAZIFU010000137.1 coordinate 79,613, forward strand.
GCGGGCGAGGCGGGCCGGGAGATACTGACGGTGCTGTCGAAGCCGCGGATGATGGACATCGGCGGGCTGGCGGCGCAGGTCGGCTATGCCGGGCCGAACCGGCTGGCCATCGCGGACGCGGACCAACTCGCCTCGCGCATGGGGCGCGGCGGTGCGGGTGGGGAAATCACGATCCGCCTGGTGCCCTCGCCGGAGTCGCGCGCGGAGATCATTCACTCGTCCATTGAGGGCGCCGTCGTGCGCGTTGTGCAGGACGCCCAACGGGATACTCCGATCAATAGCGCAATCCGGAAGGTGCTGGCTTGAGATGTGCTGCTCTTTTGTTTGTTGAATTGGCCCCGAGAGCGGACGGTTTATTTGAAGTCAGGCCCTTGATCGAGCCCGGGGAGGAAACCTGGCTGACGGCATTGCAAGCCGCGAAAATCCTTGGTCTAAGCCCAGTGCGAATTTATGCGATAGCTGACTCTGGTGCCATTGATGATGTCTATTTCGGGCCGGGCAAGCGGGTGTTCTCTCAGCGGTCGGTGAACGAGTTCAAGCAAAGACGCGATGCCAAAACAAAGAGCAATCGTAGTGCCGCAGAGTGGCTCCGCGATTGATAGCCGTCTGCTGCGCGTGGAGCTTATCCCGTTGAAGGATGGAACTTTTTTGGCACAGCCGCTGCAAGAGGCGAATGGCGAAACCTGGCTATCTGCCGCTCAAACCGGGCGAATTCTTGGCATAAGTGTAATGTCGGTTTACCACTTGGCTGAGTCGGGGCTGATCCAGACATGGCGCCCTTCGCCTGGGCGGTGCCGCTATTCACTCAGTTCGGTAAGTCGGTTCAAGCAGCAGCGAGATGGCGACCGTGAATGTTGGAAAAACCTGCCCGCGGAATTGGCGGTCAGGCGGACACTTGGCCATCGACCAAAATAAATTTCCCTCACGTTCGGGTGCTCTTTTGCCGGTCAGAAACCCCGCTGAACGCTCGTTTAAGGAGCCATTATCCCTTTCCCACTTCCCACGTCAGCCGGCCATTGATAATTCCTCCAGTTGAGATGTCGAATGCCTGATTGACGGGGGTTTTTGCAATATCATCCCTGCCCTAGCTAAAACTCCTCTGCTTTTTGCCAGTTTCCCTCCAGTTGAGATGTCAAACGCGGAACACCCTCAAATTCAACCAATTCAGTCCTGTTCAAGCCAAATCAAGCCGATCTGGAACCGGAGAACTTATCGGTTGCTGTGAACTGTGGTAATGGAAGTGGTACGCGAGGCGGGGGTCGAACCCACAACCTTCGGCTCCGGAGGCCGACGCTCTATCCAATTGAGCTACTCGCGCTTACCAGTGCAGCAAGCCTAGGCCAACCGACGCGGCACGGCAATCAGTTTTGTCGGCCGGGTTTCGTCGCCCCGCGCTGCCGGGCCATCATAAGGATTGAAAGTCCGCCCCGGTTTTCCTAGGGTGACCGCATGAACCCGCTGCCCATGAACCTGGTAGGAGTCGACGTGAGGAGGCTCACTTCTAAAACCGGCAAAATCAGAGCCTCCTTACGTCGGCTCCTACGTGTCAACGGAACCTGTCGCGGCTTGCGTGGGTCGTGGCGTCTCCGCCGGTTCGTGCCCCGCCTCGCCCTGATGCTCGCTCTCGCCGGCTGCAAGAAAGCGGATGACTCGGCGATGACCATCGCCGTCATCCCCAAGGGCACCACGCACGAGTTCTGGAAATCCATCAACGCCGGCGCTTTCAAAGCCCGCGATGAATTGCGCAGCCAGGGCCTCAGGGTGGAAGTCATCTGGAAAGGGCCGTTCCGCGAGGACGACCGCGACCAGCAGATTCAAGTCGTGGAAAATTTCACCAGCCGCCGCGTCAGCGGCATCGTGCTCGCGCCGCTCGATTCGCAGGCCCTCGTCAACCCCGTCGCCAGCGCGGTGCAGGCCCGTGTCCCGGTGGTGATCATTGACTCGGACCTGAAATCGGACCAATTCGTCAGTTTCGTCGCCACGGACAATTACAAGGGCGGCGTCATGGCGGGCGAACATCTGGCGAAATTGCTCAATGGAAAGGGCAACGTGCTCCTGCTCCGTTATGCCGTCGGCTCGGCCAGCACCGAGGCGCGCGAAGCGGGATTCCTCGAAGCGTTGAAAAAATTTCCCGGCATCAAACTGATCTCTGCCGACCAATACGCGGGCGCCACGCGCGAAACGGCCTACCAGGCATCGCAGAATCTGCTCAACCGTTTCGGCAACGAAGTGAACGGCATTTTTTGTCCCTGCGAACCGCCCACCATTGCCATGACCAAAGCGCTGCGCGACATTGGCAAGGCAGGTGGCAAAATCAAAATGGTCGGGTTCGACGCCGGGTCGCAGTCGGTGTTGGACCTGAAAAACGGCGACGTGCAGGGACTGGTGGTGCAGAACCCGATCCTCATGGGCTACCTGGGTGTGATGACGCTGGTCAAACACCTGCAAGGCGAGAAAGTCGAAAAGCGGATTGACACCGGCGTCGTCCTCGTCACGCCGGAAAACATGGAAACACCCGCCATGAAGGAATTGCTCAGCCCGCCGCTGGAGAAATTTTTGAAATGACGAATGACGAACCCCAGCGCGGCATAGCAGCGACCACTGGTTTTGGACTGCGGCGGGAAGCGGAGCGCCACGCCGCTTTCGGACGCCGACCGCCGCACGAAAAGCGGTGTCGCCGCTTCGCTCTGCCACCGCAGTCCACATTATTGGTCAATGCGCGCACTTTCGTCATTGTATTACAAAGGACGAAAGATACCCGAATGACCAGGCCCAAAAGGGGTAGCCTTCGTGCGCTTCTTCGTCATTCTTTCGTCATTCGGATTTAGTCAATCGTCATTGGTCTTGCCATGCCTTCGCCATACCTTCGAATGACCGACGTGCGGAAGAGCTTCGGCGCCACGCTGGCGTTGAACGGTGTTTCCTTCGCGGTCGGCCCCGGTGAGGTACACGCGTTGATCGGCGAAAACGGCGCGGGCAAAAGCACGCTCATGAAAATTCTCAGCGGCGCCTATCGTCCGGATGCCGGCCGGATCGAACTTGAAGGCCGTCCGTTTGTGCCGGAAAACCCGCTGCACGCCCGCCAGAACGGCATTGCGATGATTTATCAGGAACTGACGCTGGCGCCCCACCTGAGCGTGGAGGAAAACATTCTGCTGGGCGAGGAACCGGCCACGCTGGGCTGGTTGAACCGCTCACGCCGCCGCGACCTCGCGCACCAGGCGCTCGCCCAACTCCACCACGAAAACATCCCCCTCAACGCGCCGGTCAACACCCGCACCATTGCCGAACAGCAGATCGTCGAGATCGCCCGCGCACTCATTGGCCAGCCCAAGGTGCTCATCATGGACGAGCCGACCAGCAGTCTCGGCCAGGCGGACACGGAAAATCTTTTTGCGGTCATCGGCCGCCTGCGCCAGCGCGGCGTGAGCATCGTCTATATCAGCCACTTCCTCGAAGAGTGCCAGCGCGTGTGCGACCGCTACACGGTGCTCCGCGACGGCGAGAGCGTCGGCGCCGGCGACATGGCCGGGGCCAGCCTGAAAGAAATCATCCGGCTCATGGTGGGCCGGGAAATCACGGAGATTTATCCGCGCATTCCGCACGCGCCGGGCCGGCCGGTCCTCGAATTGCGCGGCCTGGTGGGAGAACCGAAACCGCGCTCGGTGAGTTTCACATTGCATGAAGGGGAAATCCTCGGCATCGCCGGACTCGTCGGCGCCGGGCGCACGGAAACGTTGCGCGCGTGCTTCGGTTTGGACCGCCTGAAGAGCGGGAGGGTTTTTGTTTACGGCAGGGAAAAAACCCGCGGCACGCCCGCCCGGCGCCTGGCAGAGGGCGTGGGTTTGTTGAGCGAGAACCGCAAGGAGGAAGGGTTGATGCTCAACCGCAGCGTGGCGGACAACCTGACCCTGACGCGTTACGGACCCATTTCCAAATTCGGCTTCATCAACAGCCGGCGGCAGCGGCGAACCACACGTCATTGGATGGTGCGGCTGGACGTGCACGCGCAAAGCTCGACGCAAACCGTCGGCGAATTGTCCGGCGGCAACCAGCAGAAGGTGGCGCTGGGCCGGCTGCTGCATCACGACGCCAGTATCCTGTTGCTGGACGAGCCGACGCGCGGCATTGATGTGGGCAGCAAGGCGCAACTCTATCATCGGATGGGCCAACTGGCGGCGCGGGGCCGGGCGATCGTGTTCGTCAGTTCCTACCTGCCGGAGTTGCTCGGCGTGTGCGATACCCTGGGCGTGATGTGCCGCGGCGTGCTTTCCGAAGTGCGTCCCGTCGCCCGGTGGACCGAGCACAGCATCATTGCCGCCGCCATCGGCCAGGCCGAAAATTGAAAAGACAGAACGACAGAACTCCCATGGATTCTTCCGCCCCCAGCCACGCCGCCCGAATCAAGCGCCTGCTGAACGTGCTCGGCCCGTTCTTCGGCCTGCTCCTGGTGCTGGGCCTCTTTTCGCTCAACCCGGAAGTGCGCCCTTATCTGTTCACCGGTGGGAACTGTAAAATTATTTTGATCCAGACGGTGATCGTCGCCGTCGGCGCGCTGGGCATGACGATGATCATTGTCAGCGGAGGCATTGACTTGAGCGTCGGCTCGGCCGTGGCGCTGACCAGCGTGCTCGGGGCCACCTTGCTCGTCCAAGGCCATTCGCCGGCGATGGTTGTTCCACTGGTCATTCTGGCCGGCGGCGTCATCGGGTTGATCAACGGCCTGGTCATCGCCGGCTTTCGGATGATGCCGTTCATCGTGACGCTCGGCATGATGGGCGTGGTGCGCGGGGCCGCCAAGTGGCTGGCGGGCAATCAAACGGTCAACAATCCCACCGACACGCCGATCAACGACCTCATGGCGCGCGTGGAGCCGACGCGGCTGTTGCCGTGGCCGCCGGGGGTATGGCTCGCCATCGGGCTGGCCGTCGTCATGGCGGTGGTGATGCGGCAGACGATTTTCGGGAGGTACGTTTTCGCCATCGGTTCCAACGAAGCCACGGCGCGGCTATGCGGCGTGCGCGTGCCGCTTTGCAAGGTGATCATTTACACGCTGGCCGGATTGTTTTTCGGACTGGCGGGCCTGATGCAACTGTCCCGGCTGACGCAAGGTGATCCCACAGTGGCCATTGGGCTGGAGCTGGACATCATCGCGGCGGTGGTGATCGGCGGCGCGAGCTTGAGCGGCGGGACCGGCAGCATCCTCGGCTCGATGATCGGCGCGCTCATCATGGCCGTGTTGCGCAACGGCTCCAACCAGATGGGCTGGCCGAACTACATGCAGGAAATCATCATCGGCGCAGTGATCGTCCTGGCGGTCGGGCTGGACAAGTTCCGGCAAAGCCGGGCAAACCTTTAAGGCTGGCAAACGAAGTGGACAACTCCCAAAGGCAGATGATAATCTGCACGACAAACTTATGAAGCTGGTTGAAAATCCAACCGATGGCCACGCGCCGCTCGCGCGCCTGGAGGAGTGGGAGGACTTCTTGAAGACGCGCTATCCCGAAGCGCCGGCGGCGGCCCAACCTTTCAACACCACCCCTGCCGGCAAACCCGAGACCCAGTTCCGCAACTACGAAGCCGACGCCCGGCCGGGCGTGCGCGAATTTTACCGGTTGAACCACCAGCAGCAGACGCTCGATTTCGTGCGTGGCAAGAAGCGCGAGTTCCTGTCGCTGGACCGGCGCACGATGGGCATCTGGGAGGCGATGGAATTTCTCAACACGCTCGTGGACGACAGCGACCCCGACACCGACCTTTCCCAGCTCGAACACCTGCTTCAGACGGCCGAACAAATCCGCCGGGACGGCCACCCGCGCTGGTTCATTCTCACGGGATTGATTCACGATCTGGGCAAGATTCTCTGCCTTTACGGCGAACCGCAATGGGCCGTCGTGGGCGACACTTTCCCGACCGGCTGCGCGTACTCGGACAAGGTCGTGTTCCACCAATACTTCGCCGCCAACCCGGACAGCCAGGTTCCGCAATACCAGACGCGGGCCGGCATTTACTCGGAAGGCATCGGGCTGGACTCGGTGCACCTGTCCTGGGGCCACGACGAATATCTCCACCACGTCGTCAAAGACTACCTGCCCGGGGCGGCGCTCCACATGATCCGCTACCACTCGTTTTACCCGTGGCATCGCGAGGGCGCCTACGGGCATTTAACTGACGCGCGCGACCGCGAGATGCTCAAGTGGGTGCAGGCGTTCAACCCGTACGATCTCTACACCAAGAGCCACGAGCGGCCCAACGTGAAGGAACTGCGCCCGTTCTACGAGGAATTGATCGCGGAATATTTCCCCGCCAAACTCAAGTGGTAGAAGTGGTTTCATTAGCTCGGCCGCGGTGGGGCGAGACTTGTCGAGCCAAGTCCGGCGCCCGCGGTGGGGCGAGACTCCGTCGAGCCGTTGCCGGGCTGGACGAACTCGGCTCGACAGAGTCTCGCCCCACCTGACGAAGCCAATTCCAGGCATCGCGATGAAATCCGGTGGGCAACCGGCGCGTTCTTGACGGTCAGATTCGGCGGAATTACGGTAGTGCCATGGCGCTCGCCCCAGCCTTGCATATCACCGCGGAGGAATACCGCCTGTTGCCCGAAACCGGGCCGCGATACCAACTCATCGAAGGGGAACTTTTCAGGGCACCTGCACCCGACCGTTTTCACCAGGACATCTCAGGCAACATATATTTCCTCCTCCGGCGCTTTCTCGAAAAGCATCCCCTCGGGTTCAGGCCAGCGTCCAGCCCCGGCGATAGTGGTGCTGGATGAATTCCTCCGCAGCGGGACAATTCACCGCGCGCAGGTTCACCGGGTCCCACTCGATTTTTTTCCCAGCGCGATAGGCCACGTTGCCGAGCAAGGCCGCCTCGGTCAAAGCGCCCGCGTAGTCGAAGTTGCTCAAGGTGGGGCTGCCGGTTTTGCACGCGCGAATCCATTCCTCGTGGTGGCCGGCGGAATCCGCGATGAACAGCGTCGGTGGCACGAAGCCGGCGAAATCCTTTTCCGGCAGCAGCACGCGCCGCGTATAATCGGCGAGCAGACTGCCCCTGGCGCCCACGAACAGCACGCCGCTCTTCCATTTCGCTGCCGTGTCCGGATCCAGTTGCGCCGGGCGTTTGCCGCCGTGGTACCAGAACAGGTTGACCGGCGGCTGCGCGCCGCGTTCGCCGTAGCGGTAGCGCAACTTCAACCACGGCGGCGCGGCTTCCGGATGCACCGGCGGGCCGTCCACGACTTCCACGGTCAGCGGATGGCGCAAACCCAGCGCCCAATGGGGCAGGTCCAGGTAATGACAGCCGAAGTCGGCCACCGTGCCGCCGCCGAAGGCCCACCAATTGCGCCACTTGAACGGCAGGTAGTCCGGGTGGTAGGGACGATACTCCACCGGGCCGAGCCAGAGATCGTAGTTCAAATGCAGCGGCACCGGCGGCGATTCTTTGGGCCGCTCCACGTTGCCGTAAACGGCCGCCACCCAGACGTGCACCTCGCTCACCGTGCCAATCGCGCCGCTTTGAATCAACTCCACCACACGGCGAAAATTGTCGCTCGCGTGAATCTGGTTGCCCATCTGCGTCGCCAACCGATGTCGCCGCGCGGTCCCGGCGACGAGGCGCGCCTCAGAGACGGTATGGGTCAGCGGCTTCTCGCAATAGACATGGCGCCCGCTTTGGAGCGCCGCGACGGTGGCGACCGCGTGCGTGTGATCGGGTGTGGCGACCAGCACGGCGTCAATGTCCTTCTGCTCCAGCATCCGCCGCCAGTCGCGCCAGGTCCGGGCGGCGGGAAATTCCCGGCTCCGGGCGGCCAGAAAATTTTCATCCACGTCGCATAACGCGACGATGTTCTGGCGCGTGATCTCGTTGATGTTTTCTGCCGCGCGGTTGGCGGTGCCGATGACGGCGATGTTGAGGCGCTCATTGGCTGAGAGTTTGCGCGGGCCGGTCCGGCAGCCGCCCCAGAGCGCCGTGCCGGCTGCGGTGAGAGCGGATTGCTTGAGGAACGCGCGACGAGTGAAATGATGTTTCATAGCGATTCAGCGATGAGCGGGCGGCCCAATGTTTGGAGTTCAAGCTTCAGCTTGCCGCGGTCGCCGCGTCTGAACTCCCACACGCGGCCCGCGTTGGAACTCATCTCACAAAAGATTTATCGGAGGGACGAGTTACACGAGTCCCCAAGCAGAATGGCCTCTCCGCAGAAGTCAGGGACTCGCGTAACTCCTCCCTCCAGATGAGGGGACAGCTTCCGCTCATGAGTGCGGCAATTCGCGGATGAAAATATTCTTGAACTGAAGTTTGCTGCCGTGATGTTGCAGCTCGATCGGGCCGGCCGGGTAAATCGGCTTGTCGCGTTCCCAGTAGTTTTCCATGACGACGCCTGCGTGCTTTTTTTCGTCGTAAACCACCAGCTCGCCGTTCAGATAGACCGTCACCTTGTCGCCCGTCATCAAAATCCGGAACCGATTCCATTCCCCGACGAGGTGGTCGGCGAGTTTGAGCGGATCCACGGCGTGGGTCTTGTTGTTGAACAGGCCGCCGGAGCCGACTCTGGCCTTGGGATTGGCGAGCGGGTCCCAGATTTGGACCTGGGGCGAGCCGCGCAGATAGATGCCGCTGTCCCCGCCCGCCTCGATCTTCCAGTCCACCCGCAGTTCGAAGTCGCGGTAGTCCTTCGCCGTGGCGAGGCTGTAACCCTTGCCGTCGTATTCGAGCGCGCCGTTCTTCACGGTCCAATGCGCGCGCATCAACGCGTCGGCCTTGGCCTGTTCGGCCGCCCGTTGTTCTGGCGGCAACTGCGCGCGTTTGGCGGGATTATCGTTGGGCCGGGCGAGCAAGCCTTTCCAGCCTGCCAAATCGTTCCCATTGAACAACGCGGTGAATCCGGCCGGCGGCTCGTTGTTGTGCGCCAGCGGATTGCCCAGCTTGCGGTGGTCGGGCAATTCCTTGACGCGAATGTTGCGCAATTCCAGATAATCGTTGTGGCCCAAAAACCCGATGTGCCCGCGGTCGCGCAACAGGCCGGGGTGCTTGGCGAGGATGGCCGGGTCGGTCACGCTGTTCAGGTCGGCATCCACGATGACCTGGCCGTTGAGCGTGACTTTGATGCGCCGCTCGTTGGCGGAAATTTCCTCCTGGTTCCATTCGCCCGCCGGCTTGAGCGCGCCGAGTTTGGCGGGGATGACATCGTAAATGGAGCCGTGATACTGGGCCGGGCGCAGCGGCCGGTTGTAGGCCGTGTCGAGAATCTGAATTTCCATGCCGTAATAGGCAGCGTCTTTCTCTTCGAGTGGCGAGCGGATGCCGACGCCGTTGTTGGCGCCTGGCTCCAGTTTGAATTCAAAGCGCAGGATGAAGTTGGCCAGTTCCTTCTCGTGAAACAGATTGCCGCCGCCGCCCCTGGCGCAATAAATCACGCCGTCCTTGACACCATAGCCGTCGCCCTTTTTGCCGAGGAGCTTCCAGCCGTTGAGCGTCTTGCCGTCGAAGAGGCTGACGAAACCCGATTCGCTTTGCGCGGTGACGCAGGCGGCCAAAATTCCGGCAGACAAGGCGGCGAGGAGGAGAAGCTTCAAGGTTTTCATAACTTTGTTGTGGACGGGCAAGACTTAGAAATTAAACCAGCCATGTCAAGCCGGCCTTGCTTCCGGTAGTGTCTTAATCTTCATCTTTCTCTTAATCATCATCTCTGATTGGCAAGCGATTAAGATTACGATTAAGACACCCTCCTGCCTCTGGTGGAGAAAACTTCCTCGGCCGGAACTGGCCTTACCCGCTGGGCGGGCCTGAATTCAAACTTCCCGTCATCCACCCTCCAGCCTAAAAAACTTGCCGCCATGAGCGCGCTACCGTTACCCGCCGAAATCAAAGTGCACCCGCTGGGGCGCGGGACACGTTTCGAGTTGCCGCCAAGGCCCGTCGGCGCGGCGCGCTGGGTGGGACTGGCGCCGATCCTTTTTGGACTGCTTTTCGCCGGCGGCGCGGTCGCGTGGATGATTCTCACGGGCGTTTTTTCATCGCGCGGGAAAAACGGCGGCGTGGCCGGCGCATTGTTTTCGCTCTTTGGAATTCCGTTTATCCTGGCCGGAATCGCCATCATTCGGACTGGCTGCCTGATCATTGCCGGCCGCACCGAGATCGAAACCCGCGACGGCAGGCTGAGCGTGTGCGAACGCGCCGGCCCGTTTCGGAAGCGGACAACCCTTCCGCTGGTGCAGGTGCGGCGGTTCGCAGTCAACGCCCGCGCGGTCATCCTGGTCGAAGACGGCCAGTTGAAGCTGGGCGAGCAAACGCTCTTTGGCACGAAAACGTTTCGCTGGCCGCGCCAGGAACTCGACACCGTGCAGGTCGGCCCCAGCGGCATGAGTGTGAACGATGTGCCGGTGCTCGAACTGCAAATCCTCCCGCGCGAGGGCGAAAAAGCCGGTTTCTCCAGCGGCCGCGACGTGGAGGAGCTGCGCTGGATGGCGACGCAATTGCGGCAAGCCTTGCGCCTGGGCACGGATGACGTGACGCCCGGACCGTGAAAAGGATTGGGAAGATGGTGCGCGCTGCAGGATTTGAACCCACACCGCCGCCAGGGAACAAAAGCTGCTTTCTCCTTTCCATGAAAAATAAACTTTGGAGTTTCTCGTTTTTGCGGCCGTCAGCGCCGACGCCGACTTTCGGCGCCGTCGTGGCTGACTTCCTGGAGTCGCGGCGCTGGCGCAAGGTGTCGGCTCACTACCTGGCCAACCTCGGTTACGCCCTGCGCCGGGCCGCGCGCGAGTTGCCCGCGTCAATGTCGGCGTGGCAGCCCTCAGACGTGGAGGCGCACTTGCGCGCGATCCCGGAGGCCGGGCCGCGAACGCGTAATAACGTGCTCGGGGTCTTGCGCCAGGTGGCCCGTTACGCGCAGCGGCGCGGACACCTGGCGCGTGATTGGCTGGCGCTGGACGCCGTTGACCGTGAGCTGGTCCCGCTACGGTTTGAGCAAACCTTTCCAGAGGAACACGACGAGGAAAACGACGACGGCCCAGAATAGCGCTTCCTTGGCGGCGCTCTTCCACCTTTCACGGCGTGCGATTTGTTGCTCGCTCGTCACGGCGTTAGTGTTCACGTCGCGAATCTCCGGTCAAGCTGGAAGGCTTCGTGGAGGTTTATTGGGCGGGCGGCGCTGGCGGAAGCTCGCGCCGGACGAGGCCGGCCTTGAACTGGGCGAGCGTGACGGCGTTGTTGCGGCGCAGCCGGTCGAAGTCCTCCGTCGTCGGATCCCAGCCGGCCGGGTGGCCTTCAGCGACGCGCCAGAGTTCAATCCCGACGTTGACGAGGAAAGCAGCGAAAGCGAGGGGTTCCATTTTGGGTCAGGGTTTGGAGTTCACGCTTCAGCGTGTCCGGGTGAGGTTCGCAATGATGCCCAGGAGCGTGTCGGCCAGGGCGTGCACGTTGTCGGGGGTGGCCTTGCTCACGTCGAACTCCGCGGCGAGGAGCGAGGCGTCGAAGGCTTTCTGAAAATCATCGTAAGCCGCCTGGACGCGCGCATCGGTTTGCGCGGAGATTTTTCCGGCGCGGAAGGCCAGGCCGTATTGGTTCAGGGCTTCAAAGACGGCGGCTTGCGCGCCGTCGAGGGTGACGAAGGCGTGAGCGCGGGGCGAAAGGTTGCAGCCTGCGGCCGTCAGCGCCAGGCTGAGTGTTGGTGGACCTAGCGTGGCCAGCGGAGTGAAGGCAATCGCCACCGCGCAAAAAAAGGAGCGTAGAGTTTTCATCGAAATGGAGGTGGAGGAACGGCCCGGGTGCGGGTTATTCCTGTGTCTGGGGTCGGGGAAGAAATGGGCACGTCGAAGGCCGTTGGAGTTTTCAGCCCCACGTCCTCGGATGTTTTGTTGTTGTCGCGCGCGAACACGCCGACGCCGGCCGGGCCGATGACTGAACACAGGATTGCGACTGACTTAATCCACGACGGCAGATCGCCAGGCGCGAGTAGTCCGATGGCGTATGCGCCGAGGACGGCCCCGCCGCTGGCGCCCAGCAGACCGAAGAGGGATGTTTTCCATGATCTCATAGCATAAATTTGATGATGAGTTGCACCGCGGTCAGAAAGCCAGTCGCCAGCCAGATCGAACGTTCGCAACTGCGCAGCCGGACTTCTATGCCGGCGATGGCGCTCACTTGGTTCTCCAAAGTGGCGATTCGCTCCAGGACGCTGACGGGAAAGGGAGCTTCGGTCATTTGCCCCTCCCGAAGATTTTCACCAGGCCCGGCCAGAGGTAAAACAAAACGGCAGCGCCGACGAGCAGCCAGATCCACCAGGGCACGGTGCCGGGCAATCCACCGAAGCCGGGCTTGCCGAGCTGCTCGTCAAAGTAGGCCGTGCCGGAGTCGTTGATCAGCTTTTGATTTTGCGCGTTGAACTCAAGGGAGCCGAGTCCTTCGGCGCGCTGGCGTTCCAGGATGGCTTGTTGGCCGGCCTTAACCTGGTTAGCCGTGGCTTCGTCCTCCGCAGAAATATAGAAGGTACGGGCAAACCAGTCTGTGAGTGAGAAGGCCATTTTAGGGTCTGGGGTCTGGGGTTTGGGTCAATGCCACGCGCTCGAGTAATATTCCCGACCCGCGCCGCCGTTCCACAGGTAGGTGGCATTGCTCGATGTGAGCGCCGTGGCTCGGTACCACAGCACAGCGTCAATCTGGCCGGTAAAGAAAAGCAAATCGTCGGTTGATTTTCCCAGGCAAAACAGCGTGCCGTCTGCCAATGGTGTGCCACTGGCCGCGGAGCTCGCGGCGGCCGCCCCGTTCAAATAGACCTTGAGCAAAGAGTTGTCCTGGTCGAACACAGCCAGAGCGAAATTCCATGCGCCGAACGTCGCTGTTCCCACGGTCGTTGTTGTGTAAGTTTCTGGAACATCGTTGAAGAAGGTGGCCGACACTGTGCCATTGGCCAGGCACCGGAGCGAATATTCAGCGAGGCCATTCACTGAAGCGTGCTTGGCGATAATGGTTTGTTCCGCTGACACATCGGTAGGCTTGAACCAGCCCCCCCATGAGAAACCCACCGTGCTCACTTGGAGCGTGCTGTTGCTGGCGCGCGTAAGACTGTTGGACCCGCTGAAGGTGGCGGCATTGGACAGTTTTCCCGCCGTAAAAGTCACGCTGCCGTTGTTGGTTAGCGTCTGGCTGGCAACCGAGCCGTTGACGTTTTCCAGTCGCCAAAATTCCGTGGGCGCGCCGGGCGCCGTCCCGCCGCTGGCGGGCGCGCGGCTCTGGAAAAAGCCGAGTTGCGCCGCTGTGCTGGCGTAGGACGCCGGCAGCCAGAGCGTCGCGCCGCCGGCCAGACAACGCTTGAGGAAACTGCGGCGCCGCATAATCAAAACGGTTGCACGGTCAGGTTGCTGGTCACGACGTAGGTGATGGCGTTGCCGA
>CAZIFU010000138.1:0-24919 GCA_964539075.1 uncultured Verrucomicrobiota bacterium
CGGGGCGGCATGCTCCGGATCGCGCGCTGGCGCCGGACCGGCCGTCCGCGAGGACACCTCAGTTTGCAGCGTGGCCATGCTTACATCCTTTCCAGCCATAACGCGGCACCCTGGCCGCCGCCGACGCACAAAGTGAGCAGCGCGCGTCTGGCCTTTCGCCGTTCGAGTTCCTTGAGGGCCGTCAGCACCAGGCGCGCTCCCGTGGCGCCCACGGGATGGCCCAGCGCAATGGCGCCGCCGTTGACGTTGAGTTTCGCGGCGGGGATTTCACCGAGCGGACGCTCGCGGCGGAGGACCTTGCGCGCGAATTTCTCCGACGGCGCGGCCTTGAGCACGGCCAGGGTCTGGGCGGCGAACGCTTCGTTGATTTCGATCAGGTCGGCGTCGGCGAGCGTCAGTCCGGTGAGCGCCTCGACGCGGGACAGCGCGAAGAGCGGTCCCAAGCCCATACGCGCCGGGTCGCAGCCGGCATAGGCGAAGCCAACCAAAACGCCGAGCGGTGTGAAACCAAGCTCGGCTGCGCGCTTTTCACTCATCACGAGCAAGGCGACTGCGCCGTCGGTAACCTGCGAAGCATTGCCGGCGGTGACGGTGCCATTGCGGCGGTCGAAAACAGGTTTGAGCTTTGCCAGCCCTTCGAGCGTCTGTTGCTCGCGCGGGCCGTTGTCGCTCACGACCGCCCGCCCGCCGCGGTCGGTGAGAAACACGGGACAGATTTCCCCGGCCAGCCGGTCGCGCGCGGCCAGGGCGCGTTCGTGAGATTGCAGCGCGAAGGCATCCTGCTCGACGCGGGTGATGCCAAATTCGCGGGCGAGCAGCTCGGCGGTTTCGCCCATGTTCATGCCGCAAACGGGATCGCTGAGGCCGAGCAGCAAGCCGACGCGCGGTTGGAAATCCGCGAACCGAAAGGTCGTGAGCGCCTTCAGCCGCTGGCCAAAAGTTTTTGCGCGACTCAGGCGGCTGATCTTTTCCGCCGCCGCGCGCGGGTAAAGCAGGGGGATGTTCGACATGCTCTCGGTGCCGCCAACGACGAAGATGGAGCCGCGTCCGGCGGAGAGTTTTTCCTGCGCCTGCGTGACGGCTTCAAATCCGGAGGCGCAATTACGCTGCACGGTGATGGCGGGGACGGATTCGGGGATACCGGCGCGCAAGGCGATGACGCGCGCGACATTGGCGGCCTCCGCCGGCTGGGCGACGCAGCCGAAGATGACCTCATCAATGAGTGCGGGGTCGAGGCCGGTGCGGGCGAGCAGGGCGCTGACCGCGATGCGACCGAGTTCATCCGCACCGGGCGACGCGAGGTCGGTGCCCATCTTGCAAAACGGCGTGCGAACTCCATCAACGATGACGAGGCGGTCCGAGTTCATGCCGGCGAGGGAACCCCACTCTCAGCGGGAGGGAATTGCGCGGAATTTTCTTCAGCCTTGGCCGGATCCGGGCCAGCGCCTTTTGGGGCGTGGCCGCCGGCCACCGGGCGATGATCGACGATTCTCTGCTCCTTGAGCAAGGTGCCGACGCCATGCAGCCGGCGCAATTCCGCGGCGTCGTGGAAAATAATCCGGTTGGGATGAATTTCGGTGTGCGAGTGGAAGCGCTCGTTGAGTTCCCGGACCAGTTGAGTTTCGTCCGCGTAGTTAATCTTTTCCACGTGCAGGATCAACTCGTCCAATTCGTGGGGGTCGTCGTGGATCTTGCGCAATTCGAGTTGCCAGGCGCCGATGTGCGGAGCGCCGTCGAGCACGTGTTCGAGCTGGTTGAAGTCCACGAGGGTGCCCTTGAGCTTGTCGAGGTTCATCTCCTTGACCTCGGAACTGCGCGAAATCCGGCCGACCAGTCGCGGCAGCGAGCGCCGGCAATAAGGACAAGGCTCGTAGGTCAGGCCGCCGTCAATGCAATCGCCGGTGCGGTAGCGCAACACAACGCTGCCCCGCGCATCGAGCGGCGTATACACCAGTTCGCCGGGCTGGCCCGTCGGCACGACCTCGCCGGTGCGCGGGTCCACGACCTCGAAGAGGCCGAGGTCCGGATAGAGATGGTAGCCGCCGGACGGCTGGTCGTGCGGGAAGGGACATTCGGCCCAGGCCATCTTGGCTTCGGTGAAGCCGTAGGTGGCGAGCACCTGGGCTTTGGTCGCGCCCAGCTCGCCCGCCAGCTCGCGAAGTTTCTGGCGCAGACCGTCGCTGACCTTTTCGCCGCCGAGCACGATACTCCAGAGGTTTTTACAATTCACACCTTCCTCGACCGCCTGGTGGAGCAGGTGATAGATGAAGGTCGGAATGCCGATGATTACGTTGGGTTTGAACTTTTTGATCAACCGCAGGTTGCCGTCAGTGCCCAGGACCTTGCCGCCGCCCGAGCTGAGCATGAACGCGCCGAACGCCTGCCCGGCGTAATGCGCCAGCCAGAAGGCCAGGTGCGGCGAGTAAGGAAACACGTTCAACAAGCGGTCCTCCGGCCGGGCCGTGCAAATCTCCATGACACGCCGGCCCGCGGTGGCCAGATGCGCGAGATCGCGCTGGGTGTAGAGGCAGGCGACAGGTTCCGCCGCCCGGCCGGTCGTGAACGTCAGGAAGATCGGGCGAAATTCAGCTTCCAGCTCCTGGCGCACCCGGTCGCGGCCGCGCCAAAGCGCGCGCCAGATGGTGCCGGGCCGGCGGGCAAGCTCTCGCGGATCCGGCACGAGGACGAAATCCTTGAAGTGCTGTGGGTGCTCCGGCGTGGGCAGGAGGTCGGTCTTGGAGGTGAAGGGCAGCCGTTGCAGGTCATCGAGCGTGCGGATCGATTCGGCAGTCAGGCGGTGTTCGCGGAACAGCGCGCGGTAATGCGGCGAGAAGGGCAGGACGACGCGGCGCAGGTAGTCCCTGAGCTTCTCGGCCTGCAAACGGCGCACGGCGGATTCAGGCAACTGTTGCCAGCGACTCTGGAGCAGAGCGGTATTCATGATCGCCAACCTTCCTTTCCAAAAGCGCCCGGATTTCGCCGAGGTGGGCCTCCGCGATTTTCCGGCCGAGCGCGATGTATCTGCCGGGACTGCGGTAATCCAGCCAGCGGTCATCGCAAATATCCGGTCGCAGCACCAGGTCGGCGCGGCGGCCGGCAGCCTCGGCCACGCGGATCTGCGCGCCGTGGATGCTGCGCATGAGGATTTCCAGGATGTTGCCGCGGGCGAAATAGTTCAACTCCCGGTCCAGGGGCAGGAGCCGGCGCAGGAGTTTGCGCGTGCGACGCTCGTTTTGCTGCACGAGTTCGCGTTCGGCCTGCAGGCAGCAGCGGATGCGGTCGGGAGTGGGGATGACGTTCACCGCGATGATCCGGCGCGCGCCCATCTCGCGCAACACGTCCACCGGCAGAGGATCCACCACGCCGCCATCCACGTAGGTTTCGTGGCCGATGCGGACCGGCACGCAAATGCCGGGCACCGCGATGCTGGCGTGGACCGCGGTCGCCACTTCGCCACGAGAAAAGATGACACGTTCAAGCGTTTCGAGGTTCGTCGCCACGACGCGCAACGGCCGCGCCAGATCGGCGAAGCGCGCGTCGCCGATGGTTCGTTGAAAGCGCCGCTTTACCGCATAACCGCGCAGGAACCCCTGCCGCGGTGGAAAGACCGGATCAATCAAGCCCCACAACGCCCAGCGCGCCGACATTTCGCGGGCCAGTTGTTCCAGCTTCTGGCCGTTGCAGCCAAAGGCCCAGAGAGCGCCGACGTAAGCGCCCATGCTCGAACCGGCCACGAGGTCCGCTTCGATGCCATTCTCTTCCAGGACCTGGATGACGCCGATGTGCGCGAGGCCTTTGGCCCCGCCCGAAGAGAGCGCCAGGCCGACAAGGCGATCGCCAATCTCCCGCGCCAGGCGCCGAACGTCCGCGCTGAAGGATCCGGTGGGTCCGCTGTTCAGCAGGGGATGGGGCGGTTCGGTCAGCTTGGGGCAGCCACGGACATAGGCCTGGTTGGGCAACCCGGCGTGTTCGATCAATTCATCGAAACCGCCCGCCACTTCGTTCTCAGCCAGGCACAAGACGGACTTGAGCGGGGTCGCAGCCGGGAGTTTGAGCCGGCCCCGCAGTTCGCGCAGCAGCAGATCGAGGCGATACACATCCTCGGTCGCCGGTTGCAACAGGAAGCAGGCAAGGTCGGATCGGTGGATGAATTCAAACAGCGTCAGGGTGGGCAGGTGTTCCGTCATCGTGTCCACCAGAACGTAACGGAACCGCTGCCGCAACGTATCGAGCAATTCGCCGATCACTCCCGCGGGATGGGGTTCCGCCGCGACACCAATGCGCAGCAAGTGGAACCCACCCTCCACGGTAGGAAAATCTGCCGGCAGCCGCACCTCGCCGTTGAGAATGCAATCGCTTTCCCGGGGATCGTTCGTGGCGAATGTGTCGCGGGCCGGCCGCAGGCGAACGAGCGCGACCGAGGCGCCGGTTTCCGCGTGCAACGCGCGGGCGACTTGTTCGCCCAACAGAACGGCCGGCAGGCGCTTCGAGAGAAACACCAGCGTGACCAGCCGGCCGGCAGCCGGGCGAAAGACCGGAGCTATCCGGGTGGCGGAGACGGGAGTCGGTTCGTGCCCGCCCGCTTCGGCCAGAACCTCCGCCATTTCCTCGCGCTGGAGACGAAGCACGCTGCTGTCGGCGGCGGCAACCACGAAGGTTCCGCCCGGTTCCGGGGGCAGCGTGTGCAGCCCGCCAAAGACATCGCCCTGTTGGAACGTCTGAAGCACTTCCTGTCTGCCGTCGGTCCGGTTGCGGCGATGCTCGCAACGTCCCCGTAGAACCAGGAAGACCCAGTCCACGAGTTGATCGCTGGCGCAGATCACCGCTCCGCGAGTGTGGTGGCGGGTTTGGGCGTGAGGCAGCAACCGTTCCAGCGGCGCTTTCGCCAGGAAGGAGAGCGGCGTTTCGGATTCCTGAATTGTTCGTCCGCAATACATTTCCGTCGCGCCCGGCGACGGAACCCTCGACCTACACCTCAACTCAGGAGTCCAAGGCCCGAACCTCGAAGGTACCGACGCCGCGCATAATTTTTTTCGTTCGACTCAAACACTATCCGACCATCTGAGTGAACGTACGGCTGAGTCGTTGTGGCGTCAAATGCGGCACGCAACTATTCTGGTTCATCAGGAATTCTCGCAATCCTGCGACCGCGCGGGTGTGGTGAGTCGCAGGTTTGAAAGACCTTCCCAGGCCATACGAAACCGGCAGCGCGACCGGGCGGCCTCGGCTGGTGCCCGGCGTGGCAGCGGCCTGAATTGCAGTAGGATGACGGGGTCGGCCACCGGGCAGGCCAGGCCTTTGGCCTGGAGAGAGTCCCGGGGCGCTTCTCAAGGGCGTGTTGCCCAAATCTGCTTTTCGGAGGGACGAGCTACGTGAATCCCAAACTTCTTCCACTTTTCCGAGGAAATTGGGGACTCGCGTAGCTCGTCCCTCCGAAAAAGAGATTTGGGCAACGCGCCCTCAATTTTGGATCAGACGCTCGGACGATAACAACCCACCAAGGCGTGCAATCGTTCCGTGATCTGGCCGGGCGAACAATGCTCGACGGTGTTGATCAGTTCGGCGAACCCATTGCCGCCGCCCTCGACCACGTTGGCGTGTTCGTCGGGCGCTTGTTCAGCCTGGTCCCGATGACGGCGTTTGAATTGCGCCGGCGCAGCGGCACGGAAGACGTCACGCATCGCAATGGCCCGGAGTTTCCGGCACACGCGCGCCAGGGCCACATATTCAATGTCCAGGCCGCGCTGGCGGAACAACTCCACATAGCCGGAACGATTCATTTGCGGGACAACCGGCGCGCGGCGTTCACGCCGCTTCACCTCCCGAACGGTTGACAGCGTCGAACCCAAAACGGACCCGCCATTCAGTTCGGACCTTGAAGCGGCGTGAACGCCGCGCGCCACTCGCTTCGCCAACCGTTCTGCTCTCTCGCCCACTTCGCCGACTGAATCGTTCCGGCTAAGGTGAACTCGCTCGACAGCATGCAGGCCACCTGCTGGACCAGCGTCGCGCCCGCCTCGCCGATGTGATAGCCGCTGATGGAAATCGGATACCAGCGGGGCATGTGCGCGGTGGTGAATGCCACCATGTCCGTCAGGAAACGCAGCGAGGCGTCGAGGGGGAAAATAATTTCGTTCTGGGCCTGGACTTCCTTGAGAATGTCCGCCTGCACCGTCCCGCGCAGCTTCGACACGACGCCCGGTCCGTGGCGGCGTTTTGCCGCCGCGAAGTGCATGGCGAGGAGGATCGGCGCCGGCCCGTTGATCGTCATCGAAACGGAAAAGTGGCCGGCATCGGGCGGAAAACCGGCGTAGAGCCGCTCCATGTCCTCGATCGTGTCAACGGCCACGCCCCTTTCGCCGATCTTGCCGAAGACACCATCGGCGTCGCTGCCCAACCCGTAAAGCGTCGGCCGTCAAAGGCCTTGCTGAGGCGGATGTTTCTCTGGTGGCGGGTGAGGTAGTCAAAGCTTTTGTTAGTGTCTTCAGCCAGCCCGAGACCGGCGAACAGGCGCGTCGGCTTTTCGGGCTTCGAGTTTCGGAGTCCGGATTTTCCTCCAGATACATTTCGCCCCAGAGCCGGAGTATTGGAAAAGCAACCAACTGCGCAAGTGCCGCCTGGGTGCACTCGCGCGGAATCCGCTACAGGCTATCCCGGTGCGATCAAGAGGAATCCCGCGAGCAAGATTTGCGCGGGGCGCTCGTGCGGCGCGCAAGGTTTGCTCGCTCTTTTACCCCTAAGACCAAAAACAGAAGCATATATGACCCTGGCACGCGGTTTGCACTATGATTTGAAAGCCCGCACTGGCACGATGTCCGGCGTTCGGGAAAACAACCAGACCTGAAGCAAATTGACAAACTTACTCCAAATAAAAACTATGAAACACTTCGCCCGAACGCTCGCGCTGGGCGGCGCGGTCCTCGCGCTCGCCACCGGCTTGCAATACCTCAAAGCACAGACCCCCAATCCTGACACGGGAAAATCCAAGAACGACGGTGGTAACCGCGGCAAACGCGGGAATTTTGACCCGGCCGCGCTGCAGCAAAGGATGATGGAAGGGATTCGCGAGCGCCTTGAAGTGAAGGATGACGGCGAATGGGGGCTCATCGCGGAGCGCATTACGAAGGTGATGGAATCGCGGCTCGCCACGGCCGGAGGGTTCGGCGGATTCCGCGGCGGCCCGCCCGGTGGCGGACCCGGCGGCGCTCCTCCCGATGGCGGTGACAACAATAACCGCACTTCCCGCACGCGCACCAGCTCGGCAACCCCGGATCCTGACGCCGAGGCGTTGCAGAAGGCCATCGAGGCGAAGGCTCCCGCCGATGAGATCAAAGCCAAGCTCGCCAAGTATCGCGACTCGCGAAAGGACAATGAAGCCAAACTCGAGAAGGCCCAGGACGAATTGCGCGCGGTGCTCACCGTCCGCCAGGAAGCCCAGGCCGTGCTGATGGGTCTCTTGAAATAGGCCCGAGGACACGCCCCCATGAGCCAGGTGCAAACGGACAACGCGGCTTTGCAGGAGTTGCTGGAGCGGATGGTCGCCGCCCGGCAACTCTCCGCCGCCGATGCCGGGATGCTCGCGCGGGATGCCACGCGCGCCTTCAACGGCTCCGCCGCGTCCGAAGAACAAGTCCTCCGCTGGCTGGCCAAGGAATACGGCGTGGCCTTCACGTCGCTCGACGACGTCGAGCCCGACAAGCAGGTGCTCTCGCTTTTTCCCGCGCGCCTGCTCCTGAAGGAAGAGTTGCTGCCGTTGCGCCGCACCAACGGCACGGTCGAGGTGGCCACCAGCCGGTTGTTCGCCACCCAGGGGCTGGACGCGCTCAAGACCATGACGGGCCTCCGCCTCAAAGCCGTCCTCGCCCCAACCGAAGCCATCCAGCGCGAGATGAAAAAGCGCCTGGGCGTCGGCGCGGACACCATTGACACGCTCGGCGAGGAGGCCTCCTTCCAGGTCGTCCGGGATGATGAGGAAGAGGATACGAACCTCGACAATGCCGCCGAGGACGCATCCATCATCCGGTTTGTCAACCAGGTGTTGCGCGATGCCATCGAACTGCGCGCGTCGGACATCCACCTCGAACCCTTCGAGGACGAGTTGCGCATCCGCTACCGCATTGACGGCGTGCTCCAGGAAATCCCCGTGCCGGCGCAGGTGAAACGGTTCCAACCAGCCATCGTCTCGCGCGTCAAAATTCTCAGCCACCTGAACATCGCCGAAAAACGCCTCCCGCAGGACGGCCGCATCAAAATCCGCCTCGACAACGCCGAGGTGGACATCCGTGTGTCGGTCATCCCGATGTTGCACGGCGAGGCGGTCGTCATGCGTCTGTTGCGGCAGAACGCCACCTTGCGCGGCATGGGCGAACTGGGCCTTGACCCGCGCGAACTCAAGTCCTTCCGCCGCGTGCTCGGCCTGCCTCACGGCATCATCCTCGTCACCGGCCCGACCGGCAGTGGCAAGACCTCGACGCTTTACACCGCCCTCAACGAGATCAACGACGCCGTCCGCAAGATCATCACGATTGAAGACCCCATCGAGTATCAGCTCAAGGGCATCAACCAGATCCAGGTCCTGGAAAAGGCGGGCCTCACGTTCGCGCGCGGCTTGCGTTCCATTCTCCGCCACGACCCCGACGTGCTGCTCATCGGCGAAATCCGCGACGAGGAAACGGCGCAGATTGCCGTGCAGGCGTCGCTGACGGGCCACCTCGTTTTCTCCACCTTGCACACGAACGACGCGCCCGGCGCCTTGACCCGCCTCGTGGACATGGGCGTGGAGCCGTACCTTGTCGCGTCGTCGCTCGAAGCGGTGCTCGCCCAACGGCTCGTGCGCGTGCTCTGTACGAAGTGCAAGCAGGAGGATACGACACCGACGACGCAGGCGCTCAAACTGCAACTCGGCATGCCGAAGGACGTCACGGTCTTCCGCGCCGTGGGCTGCCGCGATTGCCGCAATACCGGCTACCACGGCCGCCGCGCGATCTTCGAGTGGATGGATACCAACAACGATATCCGCCAGTTGATCCTGCGCAACGCATCGAGTGGCGAGATCGGCGTGGCTGCCAAGCGCGGCGGGATGCGCTCGCTGGCCGATGATGGCTGGCGGTTGGTGCGCCAGGGCGTCACCACGCCCGAGGAAGTTCTCCGCGTCACCAAAGCCCAGTCCGTCGGCGATGCCTCCGCCGACACCACCGAATTGCTGGCCGTGAGCACACCCGGAACGGACTGATTGCCATGCCTGTCTTCCAATACAAAGCGATTCATAGTGATGGCACCACCGCCGAAGGCGAGATCGAGGCGGGCGGCCGTCAGGAGGCCTTTCGTCAGATGGCCGGCCGCGGTCTGCGGCCCATCCGGCTGGCCGAACGCAATGGCCACGGCCACGGCGCGAAGACCGCCGTGAAAAGCGCGCCCAAAGCCACGCCCAAGGAAAGCCCCCCCGCGAAAGAAGCCGCCCCCGACCCAGCCGCGGGCAAGTTGCCGCTGTCGTTGAAACTGCCCTTTGGCGGTGGCACCAAAATCACCGCGCGGACGCTGGAGAATTTCACCCGGCTGCTGTCGAGCCTCCTCGCGGCCGGCGTGCCGTTGAGCCGCGCGCTGGTCATTCTCCACCGGGAAGCCTCGACGCCGGCGGCGGCCGGGCAGTGGAAGGAAATCCACGACCGCGTCGTGGACGGCATGTCGCTCGCCGACGCAATGGCGCAATCGCCGCAGACCTTTCCGCGCGTGTACGTCGCGATGGTCGAGGCCGGCGAAACGGGCGGCTTTCTCGATGTGGTGCTCGGGCAGATCGCCGACTTCCAGGCGCGCGAAAAGGAAATGCGCGGCAAGGTGATGACCGCGATGCTTTATCCGGCCATCCTGCTGGGACTGGCGCTGTCGGTGCTGGTGTTTCTGCTCGTATTCTTCATCCCGCGTTTTACACTGATCTTCGCCGGCTTCGGCGCGAAGCTGCCGCTGCTCACGCAGATGATCGTGTCGGTCAGCGAAATGATGCGCTCGTACGGGTTGTTCCTGCTGGTCGGCATTGGCATCACGGCCTATCTCATCCGGAGTTGGTTCGTTTCGGAGAAGGGCCGCCGGGTCTGGGAGGGAATGATCCTGCGCTCGCCGGTGGTCGGATCGCTCGTGGCGCAATTCGCCATGGCCCGTTTCTGCCGGATGCTCGGCACGCTGCTCGGCGCCGGTGTGCCGCTCATCAACGGCCTCAACGTCGCCCGCCGGTCCATCGGCAATCAAATCCTCGTCGATGCCGTTTCCAATTCCATTGAGCGCGTGAAGGAAGGCAAAGCGCTCGGCCCCAGCCTGGGCGAGTGCCGCACGCTCTTCGCCGGCTCGACCCTCGAGATGATTTCCGTGGCCGAGGAAAGCGGCAAGCTCGACGGTGAACTCGTCCGCATCGCCAACGTCACCGAGGGCGACCTCGACCGGCAGCTCAAGGCGGCGGTGGCGCTGGCCGAGCCGTTGATGCTTTTTTTCATCGCCGGCTTCATCGGCACCATTTTCATCGGCATGGTCATCCCGATTTTCAGTCTGCAAGATCACATCAAGTAAATTCGTTGCCTTTGCGCATGAAAATCCACACATCGCTCAACATGGAAATCCGAAATCCAAAATCCGAATCCCAAAATTCGAAATGCCCGGCAGCCGGCAGCCGCTCTTCGCGCTCCGCATTCCGCACTCCGCATTCCGCGCTTCGCCAGCGGGCGTTCACCTTGATCGAACTCCTCCTCGTGCTCGTCATCCTCGGCATCCTGGCGGCGATTGTCGTGCCGAAATTCTCCGGCCGCACCGAGCAGGCGAAAGTGGCCGCCGCGACCACGCAGATTGCGACCTTCGGCACCGCGCTCGACGCCTTCGAGGTGGATACCGGTGCTTATCCCAAGGGCAAGAGCGGCCTGGCGGACCTTGTCTCGGCGCCGCGCGATGCGGCCGGGTGGAAAGGCCCCTACCTCAAGAACGACATCCCGCTCGATCCGTGGGGCAACGCCTACATTTTCGAGTGCCCCGGCAAAAACAACCCGACCGGTTACGACATCATGTCCATGGGCCCCGACGGGCGCGTGGGAGGCGACGATGACATTACCAGCTGGCAACAGGGCAATACGAAGCGCTGAACGCGCGGCGCGGCGCGGCTTCACGTTGATCGAGCTGATCCTCGTGATGTCGATCATGATCATTGTGATCAGCGTGATCGGCCCCAGCCTGACGTCGTTCTTCCGCGGGCAGACGCTCGATGCGGAATCGCGGCGGTTTCTGGCGCTGACGCGCTACGCGCAAAGCCGCGCGGTGGCCGAGGGCGTGCCGATGACGCTGTGGATCGATGCGAAGCAGCGGAGTTACGGTCTCGAAATCGAGGCCGGCTTTGCCGACCGCGACGACCAGGCGAAGGAATTTTTGATGGAAAAAGATCTGGAAATTGAAGTGACCGCCCCGCTCACCACGCCCACGCCTGGTGCGCCGGGAGCGACGATGGCATCCGCAAACGCCAACGAACTGAAGATCCGGTTCACGCCCGATGGATTCATCAGCGAAGCAAACCCGGAAGCGATCATCATTCGCGAAGGCGGCAAGGACGAGGTGTGGATCACACCCAATCGCAACCGCTTGAACTATGAGATTAACACGGACAACCAGCCGGTGGCCCGGCGCTAAAGCGCGCGTGTGCGCCCGCGCCGGCTTTACGCTGGCCGAGGTGCTCGCCGCGCTCGTGTTCATGGCCATCGTCATTCCGGTGGCGGTCGAGGCCGTGCGCGTGGCCGCCCGCGCGGGTGAAGTCGGCGAACGCAAGGCCGCCGCCGCGCGCATCGCCGACCGGGTCATGAACGAGCTCCTCGTCACCGACGCGCTCCAGCAGACGTCGCAGACCGGGCGCGTCGAGGAAGGTGCGCGGCAATACGATTGGGCGATGAGTTCCGAGCAGTGGAGCGAGGACGCCATGAACCTCGTCACGGTGTCGGTCGTGTTCACCGTCCAGGGCCAGGAATTCGATGTGAGTGTGTGCACGCTCTACGACCCGGTGCAGACCACGACGACACAATGATGAACCGCCATCCAGCCAGGATATTTCAGAAGCTTCGTAGCCGCCGACGTGAGGAGGCGGTTTCGGTGGTGATTTGCGAAGGTCCGCCTCCTCACGTCGGCGGCTACAAGCGGAAGCGGTTTCAAACAGGGTGTGACATTTTCGAGCCAACCCGACACCGCGCCCGCGGGTTCACCTTGATCGAGGTGCTCCTGGCGGTGGCGGTGTTTGCCATTGTGCTGGCCGCCATCAACACCGTGTTCTTCGCCGCGCTCCGGCTGCGCAACAAGGTCAGCGACGCCTTCGAGGTCGCGCTGCCCGTCCAGCAGACCATCGGCATCATCAAGCGCGACCTCGGAGGCATCATGCTCCCCGGTGGAACTTTTTCGGGGACGCTGCAAACCACCCCCACGACGGGCAGCAGCGCAGTCGAGGTCGTCGGTGTGCGCGTCACCCCGGACATTTACACCAGCGCCGGTTTGGTGGACGACACCTCGCCCTGGGCCGAGGTGCTGAAGGTCGCCTACTATCTGGCCGAACCGACCAACAACACGCCGGGCAAGGACCTCATCCGCAGCATCACGCACAATCTGCTCCCGGTTAATTCCGACCAGCCGGTGCAGCAATGGCTCATGAGCGGCGTCGAATCCTTGGCTCTCCAGTTTTACGACGGCACAACCTGGGCGGATACCTGGGACAGCGTGACCACCACCAATCTGCCGATGGCCATCAAGGTGCAGATCGCCCGCGCTTCCGAAGACAACCGGAGTTCCACGCTCGCGCCCATCGAGTTCATCGTGCCCGTCATGGTGCAGGTGCGCACCAACTCAACACAATGAACCTCCGCTCCAATAATTCCCTTGCGGCGCAGCGCAGCGGTTCGGTGTTCATCCTGGTGCTGTGGATTTCCTTTGGCCTCGTCGTGCTCTCGCTTTATTTCGCCAACTCGATGAACTTCGAGATGCGCGCGGCCGACAACCGCACGGCGTCCCTCGAGGCCGAGCACGCCATCGGCGGCGCGGCGCGTTACGTCACCCACGTCCTCAAGACTTACGCCACCAACGGCGCGTTTCCCAGGGTGACGGATTACTCTTCCGACGCCGTGCCCTTGGGCGACGCGACGTTCTGGATCCTCGGCCGCGGCGATGGGCAGACCGCCGCCGAGACGCACACCTTCGGCCTCGTGGACGAGGCGTCGAAGTTGAATCTGAACTCCACCAATCTCACGGTGGACATGCTGGCGTCGTTGCCCGGCATGACGGTGGAATTTGCCGCCGCCATCATGGACTGGCGCGATACCAACAGCGACATCAACACCAACGGCGGCGCCGAGACCGAAACCTACCAGCGGCTCACCCCTCCCCGGCAGTGCAAGAATACCAACTTCGAGTCCATCGATGAACTCCGCCTCGTGTATGGGGCGACGCTCGATATTCTTTTCGGCGAGGACTTGAACCGCAACGGCATCCTCGACGCGAATGAAAACGACGGCGACGTCTCGCTGCCGCAAGACAACCGCGACGGCCGGCTCGCCGCGGGCATCCTTGAATACGTCACCATCTACAGCCGCCAGATGAACAAGAAGGCCGACGGCTCGTCGCGCACCAACATCGGCCCGGCACAGTCAACGTCACAGCGGGGCCGGACGCAGGTGGTCAGCAGTTTGACCCAGCTTGGCGTTGATACCAACCGCGTGCAGGCGATCAACAATGCGCTCAGACCGTACACCAACAGACCGTTTAGCAGCATCCTGGAGTTCTACATCCGAAGCCAGATGACGGCGGACGAGTTCGCGCTGGTCGAAGACAGCATCACCGCTTCCAGCGGCACGTTCGTCGAGGGACTCGTCAACGTGAACACCGCCAGCGAAACCGTGCTCACGTGCATCCCCGGCATCGGCACGACCAACGCCCCCACGCTTGTCTCCTATCGCCTCGCCAACACCGACAAACTCAGCTCGATTGCGTGGGTCAAGGATGTGATCTCCACGACGTTCACCACGAACAGCGCGATTACGGCGGGCCGTTACCTCACCGGGCAGTCGTATCAATTCACCGCCGACATTTCGGCGCTCGGCCATCACAGCCGCGGCTTTCAACGCGTGAAGTTCGTGTTCGATACCACGGAAAGCGTGCCCAAGATCATTTACCGGCAGGACCTCACGCAACTCGGCTGGGCGCTCGGCGCCCAGGTCCGCGACGATATTCAACTGGCGAAAGATTTGCGTCCATGAACCTGTTCAAGAAAAAACGCCCCCACACCGTGCTCGGGCTGACGCTCGACGGCGGCCGGCTCGAAGCCGTCCTGCTGCGCCGCACCAACGGCTCGGCCGAGGTGCAAAAAACCGTGAGCACCGCGCTGACGCTCGACCTGTTGCACAACGAGGCCGAACTCGTCGGGCGCGAACTCCGCAACCTGCTCGACACCGCCGGCGTGCGTGAGAAACGCTGCGTCGTGGGCGTGCCGCTCAACTGGGCGCTCACGCTGCACACGAAGCTGCCTGCGCTCGAGGCCGCCGATGTGCCGGGCTTCCTGGCGCTCGAGGCCGAGCGTGGATTCCCCTGCAACGTGGACGAGTTGCAGGTCGCCTCGGCGCCGCACCAGTCGCCCGGGGGCGACAGCTATGCGACGCAGATTGGCGTGCCGCGCGAACACCTTGCCCGCCTCGAAGCGGTGCTGGCGGCGGCGCAGTTGAAGCCACTGAGTTTTTCACCCGGCATCGCCGCGCTCCCCGGGGCGATTCCTGAAGGTCCGCGCGGGACCGTCACCGCCGTCGTCGGGGAAGTCAGCGTGGACTTGCTGCTCGCCAGCAGCGGCGGCGTGGTCGCGCTGCGCACACTCGAGGGCGCCTTCGACACCGAAGGGACCGAGAAACACATCCAGAGCGAACTGGTCGCGCGCGAACTGCGCATCACGCTGGGGCAATTGCCGGCGGACATTCGCGACAGCGTGCAGCAACTCAACGTGTTCGGCGCGGGCCGTTTCGCGCAGCAACTGGCCGAGGAAATCCGGCCCCGCGCGCAGGCGCTCGGACTGAAAGTCGAACAGGTCACCAGTTACCCCGGCCCCCAGCACGGTTTGCAACTTGCCGGCGGCGCGGTCCTGTCGGCGGCGTTGAGCCGCGCGGCGCAGTTCTTGGGCGGTCGCGCCAACAGCTTCGAGTTCTTGCCGCCCAAGCCCGGTTTTTTCCAGCGGTTCTCCACCAAGTATTCCTCGAAGCGGCTCGCGTATGTCGGCGCCACGGCGGGCGCGGCGGCGCTCGTCATCCTCGGCCTGTTTCTTTACCAGCAAGTCCAGCTTTCCAGCCTCCGCACGGAGTGGACGAAGATGAAACCCACGGTGACGGAGCTGGACAATTTGAATGTGCAGATCCGCAAGTATCGTCCATGGTTTGACGAGGCGGTGACCGGCCTGAGCATCCTGCGCCGCGTCACCGAGGCATTCCCCGAGGACGGCGTGGTTTCGGCCAAGACCATCGAGATCCGCAACGTCGCCACGGTCAACTGCACCGGCACCGCGCGCGACAACCAATCGTTGCTCAAGACCATCGACCGGCTGCGTGCTGCGAAGCAGGTTGGCGACGTGCGGATCGACACGATTCGCGGCAAGCCGCCGTCGCTGCAGTTCACCTTTAGCTTTCATTGGGGCGAGGGTTCCAAATGATGAACATCAACAGACGCCAGCAACTGCTCGCCGTCGCCGCCATCGGGGTGGTGGGGTTCTTTGCCCTGGACAAACTGGTCATCTCGCCGCTGACCAAAAGCTGGAAGGAACGTTCGACGGCCATCGCGCAATTGCGCAAATCGATCAGCCAGGGCCAGAGCACGCTCGCCCGCGAGCAAATCACCCAGCGCCGCTGGAATGACATGCGCAAGAACATGCTGTCGGTCAACGGCTCGGAGGCCGAGCAGGTGGTGCTCAAGGAGTTTGATAAATGGTCGCAGGACAGCCGCATCAGCGTCAGTTCGATCAAGCCGCAGTGGAAGCGCGGCACAAGCGACGATTTCTCCGTGCTCGAATGCCGCGTGGATGCCGCCGGCAGCCTCGCCACGCTCACGCGCTTTCTCTACGAAGTGGAGCATTCGCCCATGGCGCTGAAGGTCGAGTCGGTGGAAATCACGTCGCGCGATAACAACGGCCAACAACTTGCCCTCGGACTGCTCGTCAGCGGCCTGCGGCTTGCACCCATGGAGGCCAAATGAACCGCCGCCCCGCGAATTTGAACCGCACGCGGCGCGACGCTGCCCGTTGCGCCCGGCCCTCCGTGGCGCCCCACGCACCAATCCCATTGCGCAAACGCTGCGGAAGTGGGAAGCTTGCCTCGAACACTGCGATGCCCTTTGAATACTTCACCGCCGTGAGCCGCGACCCATGGTTGTTGCGCCTGTGCCACCGCCTCGGGGTGGTGGCGTTGCTGCTGGTGTCCGCGTGCCAATGGAGCGCCGCGCAAGAAACCAAGCCCGCCCCGGTGGAAAAGCCGGCGGCCCAACCGACCCCGGCCCAACCGACCAACGCCGTGGCCGCCGAGAAGCCGGTTGCGCCGCCCGCGCCAGCGAAGGAAAGCACATCGAAGACAACACCCGCGCCGGCGAAGGCCTCGGCGAGCACCCTGACAACTTCCAAAAGCGCGCCCGCGCCGGCCGCCCTGAGCTATGATTCGTTCAAACTGATCGCCGACCGGAACATTTTTGATTCAAGCCGTTCGAAGGGCATAACCCGCGCGCCGCGCACGAACGCCGCGCCCCCAGCGGCGCGCGTCGAATCCTTCGCGCTGGTCGGCACGATGAGCTATGCGAAGGGCGACTTCGCGTTCTTTGACGGCACCAGCCCGCAATACCGCAAGGCGCTGAAGGCCGGTGACGTCATTGGCGCTTACAAGGTGAAAGAAGTGACGCCAAACCAGGTGAAGCTCGTCGGCGAGAAACAGGAGTGGGAACTCAAGGTCGGCCAGCAACTTCGCCGCGAGGAGGAAGGCGAGTGGCAGGTGTCCGCCCGCCCCGAGAGCTTTGCCAGCAGCGGCGGTGATTCCGGGTCCTCAGCTTCCGGTCCGTCCACGCCGTCGGGTTCGTCCGACTCAGGCGGCGCCAGTGAAATACTCAGACGTCTGAGAGAAAAACGCGAACAGGAGTCAAACAAATGAAAACTATCATCAAACATCTCATTGCCCTCAGTCTTGGTCTGGCCGTGGTGCTGAACTTGGTCGCCGCCGACGCGCCGAAGCCCGCCGCCGAGGCCACGCCGGCGGAAACCACCCCCCCGCTGTCCAAGAAGGAAGCCAAACAGGCCGAGCGCAAGGCCGCGAAGAAGACCGAGCGCAAGGCCGCGAAGAATGGCGCCCCAGCCAAGCCCGAAGCTGCCACCACGGTCGCTGCCGCCGC
The DNA here is from genome assembly GCA_964539075.1 of uncultured Verrucomicrobiota bacterium. Taxonomy (GTDB): domain Bacteria; phylum Verrucomicrobiota; class Verrucomicrobiia; order Limisphaerales; family CAZIFU01; genus CAZIFU01. The sequence continues at coordinate 17,404 of CAZIFU010000138.1, forward strand.
GCCCAAGGAGCCGGAGTTGCGCCTCAACTTCCGCGGCGTGCCGCTGGACCTGGTGCTCAATTACCTCAGCGAAGCCGCCGGCTACACCATTGTCCTCGAAACCCCGGTCAAGGGCACCGTGGACGTGTGGAGCAACCAGCCGCTCACCAGGAACGAGGCCGTTGAATTGCTCAATTCCGTCCTCAACAAGAACGGGTACTCCGCGCTGCAAAACGGGCGCACCCTCACCATTGTGTCGCGCGACGAGGCCAAGCGGCGCGACATTCCCATCCTGGTCGGCAGCGATCCCGGCGAAATCCCGAAGAACGACAAAATGGTCACCCAGATCATCCCGGTGCGGAACATCAATGCCACACAGTTGATCCGCGATCTCGCGCCGTTGATTCCCACGACCTCGACGGTGACCGCCAACGAGGGCGGCAATTCGCTCTTGATGACCGACACGCAGATGAACATCAACCGCGTCGCCCAAATCGTGACGGCGCTCGATTCAACCGTGTCGGGCTCGACGTCCGTCAAGGTGTTCGCGCTCAAGTTTGCGGACGCCAAGGCGCTCGCGGCCACGATCAAGGATTTGTTCCAAAACAGCGGTGCCAGTTCCGGCGGTGCCGGCGGCTCCCCGCAGAGCCGGATCGCTTCATTCTTCGGCGGCGGCGGACCTGGTGGCGGTGGTGACCGGGGCGGTGGCGACCGGGGCGGCGGTGACACCGGTGGCCGCACCAGAAGCAGCAGCGGCAGCTCCGTGGCCACGGCCGCGCGCGTCACCGCCGTGTCGGACGAGCACAGCAACTCGCTCATCGTCAGCGCGTCGGAATCCCAGATGGGAATCATCACGAGACTGATCGAAGAGGTGGACACCGACGTGCAGGACCTGACCGACATCCGCGTGTTCCATCTCAAGTATGCCGACCCGGTTGAGACGGCCGATCTGCTCACCAGCCTGTTTCCCGACCCGACGAAACAGGACACTGGCCGTGGCGGCGGATTCAGTTTTGGCGGCGGTCCCCCCGGCATCCTTGGCATCCCCGGTGTCAGCCGTACCAGCACCGGCGGACGCACCAGCAGTGGCAGCGGTTCCAGCGACAGCGAACGCCAGAAGAAAATGGGCAAGGTGGTGGCCGTGGCCGACGCGCGCACGCAGTCAATCGTCGTCAGCGCCGCCAAGGAAATGATGCCGCAGATTTCCGAGATGATCCTGCAACTGGATTCCGACCCGGCGAAGAAGCAGAAGGTGCATGTGCTTTCGCTCGAGAACGCCAATGTTGCAGAAGTCGAGACCGTGCTCCGCAGCTTGTTTGAGAGCCAAAACAGCCGTAGTACCGCGAATCAGAACAAACAGACCGACATCCTCGGAAACCGCGCCAATACATCAAGCCAGGCGTCGCCCACTACTTCAACCCCCCTCAACCTCGGCTCAGGATCCGGTGGCGGTGGCGGCGGCCAGGGCGGCGGCGGCTTCCGGTGATCCATCGCGGGCATTGTCGAATTCAACAAACATAACTCATCATGCAAAACGGCTTCATCCTCCATCGCGGCTTCGGGCTGCTGCTGATCACCCTCCTCGGTCTGAGTGCCGGCAGCGTCCTGGCACAACAGCGCACGGGCACCGCGACGCGGGGTGGCACGGGCACCGGCTCCACGCGCCCGAGCACCGGCGGCGCCGGCGGCGCCAGCAGCCGTTCCGGCGGGTATCCCAGCAGCACGCAACTCGGCGAGGCGATGATCAGCACCGACCCGGAAGCGCGAAAAATCATCATTGTCACCGACGATGCAACCTTCGAGCAGATGAAGGACGTGGTCGAGAATCTCGACAAGCCCAAACCGCAGGTGCTCATCAAGGTGGTGTTCGTCGAGGTTACGCACTCCGACGACCTGGATCTCGGCATTGAAGGCAAGTACGTGCACAATGCCGCGGCCGATGGCACCGGCACCGCGGGCACGGATTTCGGCGGCGTGGCCGCGCAGGTTTTGACTGGGGGTGGATTCTACTCGTATCTGAATAAGGATCTCTCAGTCACCTTGACCGCCCTGGCGAAGAAGGGCAAAACAGAGATCCTTTCCCGACCTTCCATCCTCGCGCGCAACAACCAGCAGGCGACCATCACGATCGGACAGGAGGTGCCTTTCATAACCGCTACCCGCTTTGACCCCGTCAACGGCGCGATCAACACCGTCACCTACCAGGACATTGGCATCATCCTGCGCGTGACGCCGTTCATTTCCTCCGACGGCATGGTCGAGATGATCCTTTCCCCGGAGATTTCTTCGATCAGTGACAAGACGGTGACGATTCAGAAGGGCGTTGATGTGGCCGTCATTGACAAACGTTCAGCCGATACCGTGGTGGTGACACCCAATGGACAGACAGTCATGATCGGCGGCCTGCTGGGCAAGTTGAAGACCGAGGAGGTTCGCAAGGTTCCTTTCCTCGGTGACATTCCGTGGCTCGGCTACGCGTTCAAGCGCACGATCAAGAAGGATACCAAGACCGAGCTGCTCATTTTCATGACGCCCTACGTCATCAAGGAACCTCGCGAACTCGCCCGCATGAGCGAAGAGGAGAGCGGGCGGATGGAACTTGCTCCGAAGGCCTTTGGCGAAAAAGAACTCAACCGGTATCTCGAGGGTATCCCGACCAAACAGCCGGGCCAGGCAACGCCGCCAGCCTCGAACAAGAGCAAGTGAACGACGTTCAGCCGCCTCGCATCTGACCCCATGAGCCGACGCAGCCTCTGGATCTATCTGGCACTGACGGTTGCCTGGTTGGCGGTGATCGGCTGGCAGGCGGCTGAGCACCTCCGCGTCCGCGAAACCACCCAGACTCAGGTCGTGAACCGTGCCCGCGACATTTCCTCGACCATGGCGCTGGTGATGCGCTCGCAACGGCGTTTTGGCGTCATATCCCGCGAGCGATTGGAGTCCGCGATCCAGGAATTGATCCGCCCCGGCGAGGTGGATGCGATTGCGCTGGTCAACACCGACGGCGAGATTGTTGCCGCGGCGGGCGAGGAGGAAATTGCCTTGTCCGGCAGTGAGGCCGCACGGGCGGGGGTGCATTGGGGCTCCGACACCGTGACGGTGGTGGACCTCGTTGACCTTGGCACCAACTTCTCCCAGGAGGCGACCGCGCCGCCGCCCACCATTGTGTTGCCGCGCGAGCAGCTCTACGGTACGAATTCCCCCCCGCCCCGCCCGCCTCCATCCGGTGACCCCAATTTCGGCGGCGGCACCAACACCAGCCGCACCAACCTCAGCCCCTTTGGATTCCGCGGCCGCCCGCCGCGCGGCGGCACCAATACCAGCAGCACCAACAGTCCGTCCTTCTCGCGGCCCTTCTGGATGAGCAAGCAGGAATACGAAACGGCTGTCAAGAAAGCCGGCGCCCACAGTATCGTCATCATGCTGTCGGCTGGATTTTTCCGTGAAGTTGTCCTGCGCGATTTGTGGTTGCGCGGCGGCATCGGCCTGCTCACGGCGGCGGCGGTGGGTTTGTTTGGTTTCGCGTGGCGCAACTTCGGCAAGACCCACGACCTCCAGCTCCGCCTCGTCAAGGCCAGTGAAATGAACACCCACCTCAAGGAGATGAACCTCGCCGCCGCCGGCCTCGCCCACGAGACCCGCAACCCGCTCAACATCATCCGCGGCCTCGCGCAGATGATCTCCAAACAGACCCAGGCGCCCGCCGAGGTGCGTGAAAAATCCTCCGCCATCCTCGAGGAGACCGACCGCGTCACGGCGCAGTTGAACGAGTTCATCAACTACTCCCGTCCGCGTGAAGTCCGCCGCTCGCCTGTCGCCGTCGGCCACGTCATGGCCGACGTCGCGCGCGCGCTGGCCTTCGACGTGGAGGAGAAAAAAGTCCAGCTCACCGTGCCTACCGAAGACCTCGTCATCGAAGCCGACGAACAACTCCTGCGCCAGGCGCTGTTCAACCTCCTCCTCAACGCCGTCCAGGCCGTCGAGGCGGGCGGTGAGATCCGGATGCTCGTGCAGCGCCAGGACGGTCCAGTGGCCTCGCTGGAGGTCCGTGACAACGGTCCGGGCGTGCCGCCCGAGCAACGCGCCGAAATCTTCAAGCCCTACTTCACCACGCACAAGAAGGGAACCGGCCTGGGGCTGGCGGTCGTCCAGCAAATCGTCTCCGCCCACGGCTGGGACATCGAATGTCTCGACAACCCGCCGCGCGGGGCGGTCTTCCGCATCAACCACGTCAAAACCGTTTCCAAAACCTGAGTCTTATGGATTCCCTCTCCCCTCCCGCCGCCGCCCCACCCCGCATCCTTATTGTGGACGATGACGCCGGCCAGCGGAGCCTGCTGGACACGTTCCTGCACGGCCAGGGATTCGACACGCTGCCGGTGGCTTCCGGCGACGAGGCGTTGAAGGTGCTGCGCGATCAGACGTTCAACATGATGATTTCCGACGTGCGCATGCCCGGATTGTCCGGCCTGGAAACGCTCCGGCGCGCCCGCCAAAGCCACGCCACGCTGCCCGTGCTGCTGGTCACGGCTTACGCGGACATTCGCGGCGCCGTGGACGCGATGCGCGACGGCGCGTTGAACTACCTCGCCAAACCCATTGACCTGGACGAACTGCTCGCCTCGGTGCGGCAGGCCACCGGCGGCCAGGCCACCGCCCCGCGCGAGTCTGACAAACACCCCAAACTGCCGGGTGGCATCATCGCCGAAAGCCCACTCATGCAGGCGCTCTTTCGCGACGCGGCACTGGTGGCGCCCTCCGAGAGCCGCGTCCTGATCACCGGCGAAAGCGGCGTGGGCAAGGAAGTCCTCGCCGAGGCCATCCACGCCTGGAGCGCACGCGTCTCCGGCCCGTTGGTCAAGGTCAATTGCGCGGCCATCCCGGAAAACCTGCTTGAGAGCGAACTGTTTGGACACGAGAAAGGCTCCTTTACCGGGGCGCACCAGCAACGCGTCGGCCGCTTCGAAGACGCCCACGGCGGCACGATCTTCCTGTATGAAATCGGCGAGATGTCGCCCAAGCTCCAGGCCAAGATTCTGCGCATCACCCAGGACGGGCGGTTCTGCCGCGTCGGGTCCAACAAGGAAAACCACACCGACGCGCGCATCCTGGCCGCCAGCAATCGGAACCTGGAACAACAAATCCACGCCGGCCACTTCCGCGAAGACCTCTTCTACCGGCTCAACGTGGTGGAATTGAGTGTGCCGCCCCTGCGCGAGCGGCCCGAGGACATCCTCCCGCTGGCCACGCTCTTCATCGGCCAGTTCGCGAAAGGGAAGGCGCGTTTCTCCCCCGGCGTCATCGAATGCCTGCAACGCTACTCGTGGCCCGGCAATGTGCGCGAATTGCGCAACGCCATGGAGCGCGCCACGCTGCTCTCCCAGAGCGAGGTCATGCTGCCGGAGCATCTGCCGTTGCGGGTTCGCACCGCCACGCCGCCGCCGGCGGGCGCCGTTCCAGCCGACGCCGGGCGGTTGGATGAAATCGAACGCGAGGCCATCCTGGAAGCCTTGCGCAAACACCATTTCAACCGCACCGAGACCGCCAAGGCCCTCGACATCAGCCGCCGCGCGCTCATCTACAAACTCCAGCGCTATCGCGAAATGGGATACAGCGTGGACGCGATCAATGGCGCCACGGACCGGCAGGAAACCCCGGCCTGACAACCGCTCGACCGCTTGTTCCGGTGGCGGATGGCTGGTCATTTCGCTTGAACTCGTTCTGGCCGCGTTGAAAACTGCGGCCATGGCCGAATCTTCCAACACCCGCTGGCGCTTTGTTTCGTTCGCCGAAACCGAGGTCGAGCAGCTTCCCGGCAAAACGCACCACTGGTATGTCAAGCCGGGCATGGTGCGCGACACCAACCTGCTATTTGTCCACGCCCAATTGCTGCCGGGCGAGGCGCACAAATTTCATCACCACCCGCACATGGAGGAAATCCTCTACATCCTCTCCGGCACCGCCGAGCAATGGGTGGAAAAAGAGAAGCGGCTCATGAAGTCCGGCGATTCACTTTATCTCCCCGCCGGTGTGGTGCACGGCACTTACAACGCGGGCCGCGACATGCTGGATTTCCTGGCCATCCTGTCCCCGGCCAAAAGTCCGGAGCCGGGCACGGTGGACGTGAGCGGGCAGGAACCGTGGAAATTGCTGCGGGACTGACCAGCCCTTGTCTTAATCTTAATCCTGATCTTAATCTTAATCTGTTTTTCTTCCGACGGCCCTGCTCCTTCAACTTCAAAAAGAGATCAAGATGAGGATTAAGATTAAGATTAAGAGGAAGACGCAGACGCCGCTGTGAGAACGTTGCACAACTACCTGACCCGCCAGATGCTGGCCACACTGTTGATGACGGTGGCGGTGTTCACTTTCGTGCTCCTGCTCGGCAACGGGCTGCGGGAAATCCTCCCGCTGCTCGTCAATCGCCAGGTGGCGTTGAGCTTCGTGCTGCACGCCGTTGCACTGCTCATTCCCTACGTGCTTGTCTTCGCGCTGCCGATGGGGATGCTCACAGCCGCGTTGCTCGTGTTCGGCCGGTTCAGCGCCGACCAGGAACTGACTGCGGTGCGGGCCAACGGCGTCAGCCTGGTGGCGCTGGTCACGCCAGTGCTGCTGTTGAGCCTGGCGATGTGCAGCCTGGCCGCGCTGTTCAATATGCAGGTCGCCCCACAATGCCGCGTGGCTTTCAAGACGCTGCTCTACCGGCTCGGCTTCGAGCGTCCCACGGCGTTGCTCCCCGAAGGCAAATATGTAAGGGATTTTCCTGGCTTCGTCATCTTCGTTGGAAAAATCAACGGCGCCCATCTGCGCGAGATTTTGATTTACCAGTTGAATGACGAAGGGCAGCGCAACGGCTACCTGCGCGCGCCGCAAGGCCAGTTGCAGACAGACCCGGCCAATGGGACGTTGACGTTGAAACTGTCCGGCGCACGCGGCGCCAGCTTCATTGACAATAAATGGCAGCCGACCCTGCTCAGCGAAGTCAGTTATCTCCTGCCCAAACCGCCCGCGCAAACCCAGAGCGAGCCGAAAATCAGCGAGATGAACTTCATCCAGTTGCGGCAGAAAATCCTCGAGCTGGAAAAGCAGGGCATTGACAGCACGCCCGCGCAGGTGCAGTTGCATCGGCAGGTCGCTTACTCCTTCGCCTGCTTCGGGTTCACGCTGGTCGGCATTCCGCTGGGCATCCGAACACACCGGCGCGAGACGAGCTTCGGCGTGGCCGTGGCGTTGATCCTCGTGTTGCTCTACTACAGCTTCATCATTCTCGGCCAGGCGCTGGAGACCCGGCCGGAATGGGGGCCGCACCTGATCGTCTGGCTGCCGAACTTTCTCTTTCAGGCCGTGGGCGCGGTGTTGCTCTGGCGGGCGAACCGCGGCGCATAGTTCGGAGTTCAAGCTTTAGCTTGTCCGGGCGTTCGGAGTTCAAGCTTTAGCTTGTCCGGGCGTTCGGAGTCCAAGCTTTAGCTTGTCCGGGCGTTCGGAGTCCAAGCTTTAGCTTGTCCGGGCGTTCGGAGTTCAAGCTTTAGCTTGTCCG
>CAZIFU010000139.1:0-19590 GCA_964539075.1 uncultured Verrucomicrobiota bacterium
GCTCAAGCACCAAACTGGCAGGAGAAAAAGACGTGCTTACCGTAACTAAAGCTGCAACTGATCGATTATTGTCCAAGATTGTCGCCAGGAAAGCGTCGAATGAAGAGGCACTCAGATTTACGCGACGCAACGGACGTTGGCGCTTGCGTCTGGACTACGCAAAACAAGGCGACAAGACCTTCAAATGCGCGGATCGAACCGTGCTCCTTTTGGACGAAACCGTATCGCGTGCCATGACCAAAATGACGCTTGACGTCAAAGATCCTGAATTGAAACCGCGTTTAAGCTTGCGCAATCTGACAAAAAACCCGGCGTAACGTTTCCCCACCCCAAGCGGTTCGCTGACCCGCCGCGGGTCGGCATGGCGGTCGCAAAATTCTGCGCCGTGCCGTAAACAAAATTCTCCGCCGCCTTGCCAAAGGGCATCAGGCTGGCTTCCGGCCGACGACAACCCGTCGCCCCCCAACCCAACCCCGCCAGCATGAACGCGGCGGACATGATCTTGACGAAATGCCGTCGCGAAACCGGGTCGGCCAGCTCACTGGCCCCGGCGGGAAATTCCCGGTGCAACCATTGCTTGAACTCCGGCGTCTCGGCCAGTTGATCCAAGCCGCGCCAGTATTGGCGGCCGGTTGCGGGCGTGGTGTCCGTTACGGGGATGGTTTTCATCGGTGACAGGCCGAGCAGTTCTGAAGCGATTCCACCCGGTGCTCTTTGACGTATTTTTCACCGAACGCCTTTTGCTGCTGCGCGTTGACGGTCGCATCGGGACTCCACTGCCAGTTCAAATCGGTAATCTTGTCCGCCGGTCGCACCTTCGCCGCGGGATTGCGATGGCAATCAAGACAGAACGACATGCTCAACGGTTTCGCATGATAAACCTCGTCCATCTTGTCAATCGGCCCGTGACACTCGACGCAACTGACCCCGCGATTCACATGGACGGAGTGGTTGAAATAAACGTAATCAGGCGTCTTATGGATGTGCACCCACGGGATCGGTTTGCCGGTCTGGAAACTGTCCCGCACCAGCGCGAGTTTGGGATCGTCCTTGAGCACCTGGTTGTGACAGTTCATGCAAACCGAGGCCGCCGGCACGTTGGAATACCATGACTTTTCCACCGCGTTGTGACAGTAGCGGCAGTCCAGGCCGAGCTGTCCCGCGTGGATGGCATGAGAAAAGGCCACCGGTTGGATGGGCTGGTAGCCGACGCGCGAGTATTTGGGCGAGAAATAATACCAGACCCCCGCCGACAACGCGGTGCCGGACAACAACAGCCCCGTGACGATCTTGAGCGGCAGTTGGTTCGTCCACTTGGGAAAAATGTCGGACATCGCTGGGTTTTTATGGCGGTCTCGTCTTCTCTGTCAAACAGCAATCCAATCAATCTGTTCTCACTCGCTACAAAACCATTAACGCATGACCGCCGGGAGCGGCAAGCAACTTTGTGAAAGTTTTCACGAATTCGGTCTGGTTAATAATCAGGATTAGCTCCGGGCCGAATTTGTCCTGGGACGGACAAGATATGGAGTGGCGCGCGATCGGGGCATGGCGCGAGTTCCGCGACGCTGGCGGCGTTAACGAGTTGGGAATCATCCGCAAACGAACGCCCTGCCATGGCGCCGCCTGCGGCCCGTTCCGCGGCGGCGGACCCCGTGCCACCACTTCCATCAAGGCGATCAACGCTCCGGACAACGCGATTCAAATAGTCCGAGCCGGGGTGTTTGCAATTCTCCTTTGAAACCAAGGGCGGGCAACCTTACTTCCTGAACTCTTTCACCAAGGCGACGAGCGCGGTGATTTGTTCGCCGGTCAGCTTGTCTTCGAAGGCCGGCATCTGCTCCTTGGCCGTCTTATCGCGCCGGCCTTCAATAATCTGCCGTCGGATCTCCGCGTCGGGCAACTGGCTTTGGGTCAAATCTTTCACGCCCAGTTTGCGAGCCGCCGGCGTCCGGGCCCTGCCGTCCGGGCCGTGACACGGCGCACAGTTCGTGAGAAAAAGGCTCCGGGTCCCGTCCACCCCGGCGCCGCGGACGCCGCCCAACCCGGCGCTGCAGCAAAGGGCGACCAGGCAAAGGCGGCGCGCGGTCCGTGGATTGAGTGTCGCGGTATCGCTCACAATTCTCCTTTCAAGGCGCGGTCGAGGAGTGCGCGGAGTCTCCCCAGGTTTTCTTGAGAGTGTCCCAGCCTGCGGCTTGCAGTTTGGGGACAACAAACTTGCGGCATGTGTCGGCTTCGGTAGACATGCGGATGGATCGGCATCGTATTCCGCCGAGGGTTTTAGGCAAGAGCGGACTGGTCCCTGTTGAGGACCGGGTTCGAGAGCCGCCGCTCGTTTCTTCTTTCCCGCCGGACCGGTCGAAGGCAGAATGTCGGGCGGGCGCGATGGCATCAACCAAAAGTCACCAGACAAACGAAAGACAAACCACTCGAGCGCTGAAAGGGTGAACATCGCCAACGAACCAACCAAACCATGAAGATAAAATTCCGCCGGCTTTCTGTCGCGGCCCTGACGCTGTGCCTCTGCGGGTGCGCCGCCACCTCGATGAAGCAGACCTGGAAATCCCCAACGTACCACGGCGGTCCCGTGCAGAAGGTGGCCGTGCTGGCGGTGGACGAACGGGGGTTGGTCCGCCAGGGGTTTGAGAATCGCTTCGCCTGGCAACTCAACGAGCACGGCCAAAGCGCGCTCGTGACGCATGATCTGCTGGGCCTGTCCGAGATCAAGGCCGACCAACAGGCCGCCACGGCGCGCGTTCGCCAGGCCGGCGCCGATTCGGTCTTGCTGGTCCGGTTGGTGGACCGGGCCACCTATGACCGGGAGGTGCGCGCGACGCCGGAGGCCTACACGGTGGTGGTCACAGGCTACGAATCCGGCACTTGGTACGGTTATTATTCGATTGCGTATATGGACATGGGCACCGTGTGGAGCAACACGAAAACGGGCATTTATCTCGACACCTCGCTCTTTGACCTGAAGAGCGGCCAGCGACTTTGGTCGGGCGTCACGCTCACCGTTCTCAAGGACGACACGGATCGCCTGGAGGAAGCCGACCTCCTGGTGGCCAAGGTGCTGGCGGCCCTGCGCAAGGATGGATTGGTCCGCTGAAAGCTTGGAGGCGTTACATCGATTGCCCGGGGACGCGCGATTAATGAAGGAACAACCATGAACCTCGACGAAATCATCAGGAAAGTTACCTCGGGCGAAATCCCCGCCGGCGCGATGGGCGGCGGAGGAATCCTGCTGCTGCTGCTGGCGGTGAAAACGGCCAGAGGTTTCATCAAATTCCTCTTCGTGTTCGCCGCCTTCGCCCTCCTGGCGGGGGCCGTGTGTTGGCACTTCCGCCATCAGCACTGAAATGAAATGAACTCGCCGGCGCGCGCATTGGGCACACGATGAATTCTCCGCAGAACTTGATGGAATGGTGGTTGAAGATTCCTTTTTGACGAACACGGACCCGGCGCTCATACTGCCGCCGTTCTCAGACAGCCATGAAAACCATTCCTCGCGCGACCCGGCTGGCCGCCGCGCTCACGCTGCTGGCCGGTTGTGCCACCACGCCACCGGCTCCGCCGGTGGCGGCTGATCCAACCGTCCTGCGCGTCGGCGTCACACCCAACGCGCCGCCGGTCATTTTCAAGCAGGACGGGGAGATCGCCGGCATTGAAGCTGATCTGGCGCAGGCACTGGGCGGCGAACTGGGGCGGCGCGTCGTGTTCGTCGAGTCAAAATTTGACGGTCTCATTGATGCGCTTTGCGAGAACCAGATGGACATCATCATGTCCGGCATGACCATCACGACCACGCGCAGTTACCGGATTGCCTTCAGCGACCCCTGGCTCAAAACCGGCCAGATGGCGCTGGTGCGCGCCGACGAGAAGTTCGCCTACCTCATCAACCTGGAGGCACGGGCCAAACGGGGCGTCGGTGTGGAGAAGGGCACGTCGGCGGAACTGCTGATGCACCAAAACTTCCCGCGCGCCAAAGTCAAATACTTCGCGTCCGGCGAGGCGGCGGCGGCGGCACTGTTGAACAAGGACGTGGACCTGTTTGTCAGCGATGCGCCGCTGATCTGGTATCTGGTCAGCCTCTTTGAATCCAAAGGACTGACCCTCGCGCCCACGTCGTTGACCGAGGAATTTCTGGGCTGGGGCGTGCGACGGACGGACCCCGGATTGCGCGACGCGGCGAATGGGTTTTTGAAAAAAATTCAGCAGAACGGCGAATACAACCGTGTTCTGCGACGCTGGATTCCGAACTTCCAATGACCTCTCCGGGCCGTCAGGTTCCTCCCGGCTTTTGAAACCCGACTCCATCCCCCAAGGCGCAACTCAATGAAAAGAACTTTCTGCCTGATCGCCACCCTCGCGCTGGCCGCCTGTTCCACCACCCCCAAAGTGCAGACGCAGGCCCGGCCCGGCACCGACTTCACCCGTTTTCACTCGTTTGCCCTGCTGCCGCTTCCCTCGTCCGGTCCGGCGTCGGATCCGGGCCTGATGTTGCGGCTGGCCGAACCGGCGCGCCACGCCGTCGTCGAAAGCCTCGCTGCCAGGGGACTCACCGAGGCGGACCGCGCGCAGGCCGACCTCGCCGTCAATCTGCGCGGTCAATCCATGCCCAAGGTGGAGGTCACCGACTGGGGCTACACGCGCACGGCCTACACGCGCTATGGCCGGCCGGTTCCCGTGTACGTCGGTGAACGGGACGTCCGCACTTACGACGAGCGCACGCTCATCGTCGAGATATTTGACAACCACACCAAGGACCTGGCTTGGACGGGCTGGACCAAACGGGAGGCGCGCGGCGAGATCAAGGTCGAAGAAGTCCAGGAGGCCATCCGGAACATCCTCGCCCATTTTCCGCCGCCCGCGCCGGGAACCGGTGCGGTCAAATGACCGGGCCAGCGGCGTGAGGACTACAATTCAGATTCCGGGATCCATCAATTGGGCGTGTTGCCTGAATCGTCGTAAGGCGTTTTGTTCGGAGGGACGAGCTACGCGAGTCCCAAACTTCTTTCACTTTTCCGGGGAAACTTGGGACTCGCGTAGCTCGTCCCTCCGAAAAGTAGATTTAGACAAAACGCTCAATCTTGTTCTTCCGTCCCCAGCCAAGGCCCGCCCACGGCGCGGCCGCCGGGCGGTCGCGCAATGGGCCGGCGTGCTGGCCGTCTGTTGCGTCGTTCCGTTTTCCGGCTGTCAGTCCCCGGACGATCCCCCTTCTCCCGCCTTTGCGTCGGTAACCCTTAGCGGCCGCACCGCCAAGGAGATTTTTGACACCGCCACCGACGTTTTCCGCGAGGAGGGTTATGATACCTACCGGTCCACCGCCAAGGAACTGGTTTTCGAGAAGGAGGGCACGCGCGCGAACCAGCTGGCCCACGGCGGCTGGATCGGCGATCAAGGCGTCCGCCTGCGCGTGCGTGCGACCCTGGTTCCGCTGGACGCGTTCTCGCATCTCTTGAAATGCCAGGGCTACCGGGTCAGCAACACCGGAGACACCTTCTTCGAGGAAGAGAAGCGGTTGGACAGCGTCCGGGGCCGGCCTTATCAGGATCTTTTTGACGAAATCGCCCGCCGGCTGAAATAACTGTCGGCTGAAATAACTTGAACCGGCTCCTGTAATACGCGAAAATGACAGTTCGTTGTTTTAAAAAAACTCACCTCCTATGAAAAACCTCACTCGTCTGTGCTTGCCCGTGGCCCTGTTGGGTTTGAGTGTGCCGGCCCGCGCCGACATCCTCGAACTGAAGAACGGCAATGTTCTCAGCGGCCGATACGTCGGTGGTACGGCCGGCACCGTGCGCTTTGAAATTAACTCCGGCACGCAGATCATCGAGACCTCGCAAATCATGGCGCTTACTTTCACCACGCCACCCGCGGCGCGCGCGCCCGCGCCCGCGCCCGCGCCCGCGCCCATGGCCGCGCCCAGCGCGGTGACGCTGCCCGCCGGCACGATGCTACTGGTGCGCATGATGGACGGCGTCTCCTCCAAGAACCCGCCCGGCGCCAACTTCACCACCAAGCTCGAATACGATCTCGTCGTCAACGGCGTCGTGGCGGCCAGGGCCGGGACCACTATTTACGGCAAAGTCCAGAGTTCAACCCAGGCGAGGCGGGCCTTCGGGAAATCCACGCTGGACGTCCGGCTGGCCCAGATGGTGCCCTTCGGCAGTCCCGTTCCCATCGTCACCAGCGGCTACAAACAGGCCGGCGAAGCCTCGATCAAAAAGGCCGCCAAGGGCGCCGCGGCCGGCGCGGCAATCGGCGCCATTGCCGGCGACGCGGGCATGGGCGCGGCCATCGGCGCCACCGCGGGCGCGCTGAAAAAGGGAGAGACCGTAACGCTCCCACCCGGCATGTTGATGGAGTTTACGCTCTCGCAATCCGTCAGCATCCGGATCGGCGGCTGATCCTCAGACCCCAGACCCCAGACCCCAGACCCTAGACCCCAGACCCTAAATTTCTTATGAAAACTTTGAACCCAAAACTCACTCTCCTCGGTCTCGCTGCTTCGCTGGTGGCCTGCTGCGCCCTGGCCCAATCCGGTGGCAAGCCCGACGCCGCGGCCGACAAACCGGACCTCGGCAACCTGCGCTTGTTCATCGAACTGGCCCGCTCCGACCTCAAGACGCAAAAGGCCATCATTCTTGCCGAGAACCTCCCGCTTACCGAGGAGGAGGGCGCGGAATTCTGGCCGCTCCACCGCGAATACCAGGAGGCGCAGGCCAAGCTCGGCGACCAGAAGCTGGCCCTCATCCAGGACTACGCCGCCAACTACCAGTCCATGACCGACGCCAAGGCCACGGAACTGGCAAAGAAATCCTTCGACCTGGAGGAGAAACGGACTGACTTGAAGCGGTCGTATTTCAAGAAGTTCGCCAAGGTCATTCCGGCGAAGAAAGCCGCGCGCTTCTTCCAGCTCGACAATCAGCTCAACATGGTCGTGGACTTGCAGGTGGCGGCCTCGCTGCCGCTGCTCAAGTAGCGCCGTGGGTGGCGAAGACTGCGATGCAACCCTTCAACGTGTGGCCATCGCTGCTGGCTTGGATCTATCACAAACCTCGTAGCCGCCGACGTGAGGAGGCGGATCGGGTTGGGGTTTACAAAGGTCCGCCTCCTCACGTCGGCGGCTACAGGCTGACGCGGTTTCAATTGGCGTGTGGAGTTTTCCGGCTGGCCGTGGCGGCAGTCGGGTTGTGGAGTTCCGGTTGCGCCACCCCGGATGTCAACCCGCCCCAAGCCCGGGCCAACACTGGCTACGTGGACTTCCACACCGATTCGACCGAAGCGCTGAGTTGGGAAGTGGCGCGCTTCGATGACCGCGCGCAGAACTTCCAGGCAGTCTTTTCGGAACTCGATCCGTTGCCGGGCCGGGTGTTGCGTCTGGCCTTCCCACCCGGCCCGCTTCGCTTGCGCGTCACGTTTTTGAACTGCGTCGTGCAGGAACCGGGAATGGTCGAAGTGAACCTCCCGGACGGCATGATCACACCGGTCCGTGTGGTGCTGACCGCCGCCGGCACCGCCCTGGTCGAGCGCAAGGACGAGCGGCGGGGCGGCACTTACAGAGGCCGCTATGGCCGGGGCACCAAATACAGCAGTGACGAATCGGTCAGCTACCGGGTCTCCGCCGAAGCGCAGACGCCGCTGCCTTACCATGTAAAAGAGCGGATGCCCTATGCCCGCTAATTTGAGGAGAGTGGCACGTGACAAGTGGCAGGTGGCATGTGCCCGGCACTCGCCACCCGCCACCCGCCACTGGCCACTTTGTTTGACCCTCCTGCTCCTCACCCTGGCCACCGGCTGCCGGGTTGTTCAGACCGCGACCGACGTTCCCGGGCAAGCCGTCCGGGCCGTCACGCCGGGCTGGAAGGACAAACACACCGTGGACCCGGTGGAGGTGCAACAAACACTGTTGCGGTTCGCGGACGAATTCTCGACGCGGATGATCTTCGGCATCGAAAAGCTCCGGCGCGGCACCAACGCCCTTGACCCCGCCGAAATGCTGCAATGGAAAATCGCGCTCGTCACCGAAACCTGTGCCATCGCCTCCGGGCCGAACGCCGTCGCCGATTTGCTCGACATGACTGTTTTCGTCACCGTGGCGCGGATGTCGCTGGAGGATCATTGGCAGCCCAAGGTCTTCGGCGAATCCGCCCGGCCCATGCTGGAAAGTTGCCGGAACGCCGAGACGGAAATCTGGCGGCTGGCCGGCACGGTGCTGACCCCGGAGCAGCAGACGGAATTGCGCCAGGCGATTGATTTGTGGCACCGGCAGAATCCTCTCCCCGAAAGCGTGCTGGCGGCGCGCGCGCTGGGATTCGCGTCGCGAGTCGCGGAGGCCAGAAGGGACGACACGTCCAAACCCGGCAGTGTATTCAGCCTGCTCCATGTTGACCCGCTCTCCGGCATGGACCCGGCCGTGCGCGAGATTGCCCAGACGCGGTTGTTTGCCGAGCGCGCTCTCTACGTGACCCAGCAGTTGCCGATGTTGCTGCGGTGGCAGACCGAACTCTTGAGCGTCAACGCGATGGACTTGCCCGCCGTGCGGCAATGGGTCACGATCACCACGCAGATTGCGGCTTCCGTGGAACGCTTCGCGCGCGTGGCCGAACAATTGCCCGGCCAGGTCAGCACGGAACGCGAGGAAATTCTCAAGGCGCTCCAGTCGCAGGAGAAGAGCCTCGCCACGCTGGCTGGGGAATTTCGCCAGGCCCTCACCGCCGGCTCCGAGATGTCCACGTCGCTGAACACGACGCTCACGACCTTCGATGCTTTGATGAAACGTTTTGGCGTCGGCGAGACAAACAACGCCAGCCCACCGAACCCCAGCGCCGAACCGTTCCGCATCCAGGACTACACCCAGGCCTCGCTGCAACTGGAAGCGACGGCGCGGCAACTGACGGAGTTGCTCGTCACGCTCGACCAGACGATGGGTTCGAGCAACCTCCTGCAACTTTCCGCGCAAGTTGGTCCGGCAGTTCAACAGGCGCAATCCGGCGGGAAGGAAATCGTGGACTACGCTTTCTGGAAAAGCGTGCTGTTAGTGGCCCTTGTGTTGGTGGCCGCGTTGGTTTACCGCTTTCTCGGCGCACGCCTGACTCCCACAACCCGCTCTAAAACAGACTGACTATGAAAAAGGAATCCCATTCCATCCGGCCCGACACCAGTGCAGGTCAACTTGCTCGCAGGCCGCGAATATGCGTCCCGGAACGTGTGGAGTCCGTGCGGCTTTCCCCGCACCTTGCACGCATTCTCATATCGCGAAACAAAAAGGTAGAATCCCAAAGGGATTCCGGCACAAAGCCGAGGGTTGCGAGGAACGGGCTGCCCTGGGAACTTGCCCGCACGGGGAGCCCTACCCCGAAGGGGTTGTGGCACTGCTGCTCACACCTTGACGCAACCCCTTTGGGGTTGTTGGCGTTCGAACACAGCAGACCCAGGGTAGCTCGTTCCTCGCAACCCTGGGCTGAGGGACACAATCCCTTCGGGATTGCAGTTGCGGGAAAAGCTTTGCCGCTTGCCCTGCATCGCATCGCTTCAAGGAAACTTTGGCTCGCTCTCGCGGCAGTCACGCTGTTCACCGGCTGCGCTCATCTCGGCCCCAAGACCGTTGCCGTGGACCGCTTCGACTACAGCACGGCCATCGCGGACTCGTGGAAGCAGCAGACGCTGCTCAATATCGTCAAGCTGCGTTACATGGACCTCCCGGTGTTCGTGGATGTGGCGTCCATCGTCAGCGGCTATTCCATGCAAACGGGTGTGAGTCTCAACGGGACGCTTTCGTCCGAGACAGCGATCCAGGGCAACTTCGTGGCGGCGGGCGCGCAGGCCATTTATACCGACCGGCCCACCATCACTTACGTGCCGCTGACCGGGGAGAAGTTCTTGCGCGGACGCATCACGCCGATTGATCCGAAGAACATTTTCTTCATGCTCCAGGCGGGTTATCCGGCGGATTTCATCCTGGGCCTGACCGTCGAATCGCTCAACGGGGTGCGCAACCGCTCGACGGCGGGCGGCGCGATGCGGGAGGCGGACCCGGATTTCGTGCGCGCGCTGGAATTGCTGCGCGAAGTGCAGGCCGCCGGCGCCTTCGGGATGCGCGTCGAGGAGGACAAGGCCAAGGGCGCGACCGCCGTGCTGTTCTTCCGGCGGGACGATGTGCCCGCCGACATCGTGGAGAAGACGGCTGAAATCCGGCGGTTGCTCAAGCTGCCGGCAGAGCAGCAGAAATACGTGCTCACCTATTCGCCGGTGCGCGGGACCGAGAACGAACTGGCTGTGAACAGCCGTTCCCTGCTGCAAATCATGGCGGCCTTCGCGAGCTACATGGACGCGCCGGAGGCGCACCTCAAGGATCACAGCGCCGTCCCTGCCTTTGAAAACTCGTCCCCGGAGAGCCGGGGCACCATGGTGCGCATTCACAGCGGCAAGGACAAACCGGCGCACGCCTTCGCCGCCGTGCGTTACCGCGACCATTGGTTCTGGATTGAGGATGGCGACTGGCAGACGAAGCGCGCGCTCACCGCCGTCATGTTTTTCTTCACGCTGGCCGAAACCGGCGACACTGGGAAGCTGCCGTTGATCACCATCCCGGCGCAATGACACGGACCCCGCCAAAGGAAATGGAGTTCCGCAAACCTTTTGTGCCTGCAATGCGAACAGACAAGCACCGAGTACCAAGCTCCAAGCTCCAAGCTCCAAGCACCAGAGAAATTCCAAGCTCCAAATCCCAAAAGCGAATCGCAGACCAAAGGCCAGGGCGCAGTCAGGCCAGTCCAGTCAAGCGGACGTGCTCGCAGCGAACGATGTTTGGTGCTTGAGATTTGTCCCGCCCTGCGGGATGGAGCTTGGAGCTTGGAATTTGGAGCTTTCATCGCCTTGTCATGTATATCCACCTGAGTCTGTTCGCCCGCGCGGAGTATTGGTCGCTGTTCAGGACGCGCTTCCGCGTCCGGCGCTGGAGTTACATCCTGTTCTTCACCGGCCTGTATTGGCTCATGTGGTTCGTCGTGGCCTTCGGGCGGGCGTTGGATCATCTGTTGTTCCCCGCTTTCAAAAAGCAGCCCGTGCGCGCGCCCGTGTTCATCGTCGCGCCGCCGCGCAGCGGGACAACGCTCACGCAGAAGCTCATGAGCCTGGACGAGGAACGGTTCGTCCACAACAAGCTCTATCAAACCATCTTCCCGGCGGTGTCCTTTCAACGGCTCTTCGACGCGGCGGTCTGGCTCGACCGCAAGCTGGGCCGGCCCGTCGGGCGGCTGGTGGGGTGGGCGGAGAGAAAATGGTTCGGCAACTGGGATGACATGCACAAGATGCGATTCGACCAGCCGGAAGAGGACGACGGCTTCTTCGTTTACACGTTCGTGACCGAGGCGATCTACCTCCTGTTTCTCCACGTGGACGAATTGTGGGAAGCCGGCTTCCCGGACGCGCTCTCCCCCGCCCGGCGGCGCAAGGTGATGGGCTTTTACAAAAGCTGCCTGCAACGCCGGCTCCACGCCAGCGGCCCGGACAAAACGCTGCTTTCCAAGGCCACTCAATCCTCCGGCGCGGTCGAGTCGCTGCTGGAGACGTTCCCAGACGCCCGATTCATCACCATCATCCGGCATCCTTACAACTCGGTGGCGTCGCATGTGAGCGTGTTCTGGCCCGTGTGGCAGGCGCATTCGCCGGAGTTGAAAAAGGATTCGCCGGTTTCCAAAGCCTACGCGCGGCTGGCCGTGCGGTGGTTTCAACACCTCTTCGAGTTCCGCAACAAGGTGGACCCGCGCCAGTATTATTGCATTGATTACCGCGATCTCACGCGCGACCCCAAGGCCGCGCTCGAGCGGCTTTACGCGCACTTCGGCTGGCCGATGAGCGGCGCCTTCCGCGCGAAGCTGGCCGCGGCCACGGCGCGCCAGCGCGAGTTCAAGAGCCAGCACCAGTACACGCTCGAAGAATTCGGCCTGTCGAAGCAATGGATTCAGGAGGAACTCGGACCGGTGCTGGACCATTACGCGCTGCCCAGATGAATCCAAACGTTCCGTAATTTGCTCGCCAGCCGGCCGGAAACAGGGCACGCTCCGCCCATGATGTTGACCGAAATGAACGAGCAGACCCGGACGGCGGCCCTCGACATCCGGGAACTGCTCAAGAAGAACGAAGGCCGCAACCACGAGCTGCACGCCGCGCACGTCAACCCGGCCAATGTCCGCACGTTGCAGACCATCGGGTTTGACCGGTGCTACGTGCGCGCGCAGGGGCCTTATCTCTGGGACGTGGACGGGACAAAGTATCTCGACATGCTCGCGGGCTACGGCGTTTTTGGCCTCGGCCGCAATCACCCCGAAGTGCGCCGCGTGCTCACGGACTTTCTGGAAACCGATTATCCCAGTCTGGTGAAAATGGAAGCGCCGCTGCTCGCCGGGTTGCTCGCCGAGGAGTTGAAGAAGCGGATGCCCTGCCAGCTTGACATGGTCTTCTTCACCAATTCGGGCGCCGAAGGCATCGAGACGGCCCTCAAATACGCCCGCTGCGCCACCGGCAAACCCGCCCTGCTCCATTGCCAGAAAGCCTTTCACGGCCTGACCTACGGTTCGCTCTCGCTCAACGGCGATGAAAGTTTCCGCGCCGGCTTCGCGCCCTTCCTGCCGGACTGCCGCAGCATTCCCTTCGACGATCTGGAAGCCCTCGAACGCGAGCTGCGCCGGGGCGATGTCGCGGCGTTTGTGGTCGAGCCGGTCCAGGGCAAGGGCGTGAACGTCCCCGCGCCCGGTTACCTGCGTGAAGCCGCCCGGCTTTGCCGCAAGCACGGCGCGCTCTTCGTGGCCGACGAAGTGCAAACTGGCCTGGGCCGCACGGGAAAATTTCTCGCCCTCGAACATGACGGTGACGTGGACCCGGACATCGTCGTGCTGGCCAAGACGCTTTCCGGCGGCTACGTGCCGGCCGGCGCGGTGCTGTGCAAGAAGTGGATCCACGAAAAAGTTTTTTCCAGCATGCAGCGCTCGGTGGTGCACAGTTCGACCTTCAGCCAGGGCAGCTTCGCCATGGTGGCGGGGCTGGCGGCGCTGGACGTGCTCGACCGCCACGACCTCATCCGCCGCGCGGAGCAACTGGGCAACCTCCTCGGCGAAGGACTGCAAGCAATGGTGGGGCGCTTCGAGTTTCTCAAGGAAGTGCGCTGGCGCGGGCTGATGCTCGGCATCGAGTTCGGCCCGCCGCGCTCGCTCGGACTCAAGGCGGCCTGGGCGATGACCCACGCGCTGGACAAAAGCCTGTTCCCCCAGGCGGCGATCATCCCGCTCATGGACAAGCATCACATCATCACCCAGGTCGCCGGCCACCACATTGACGTCATCAAATTGCTGCCGCCGCTGGTCATCAGTGAAGACGACGTCCGCTGGTTCCTGAGCGCCTTCGAGGACGTGCTGGTGCAGATGCACAGTTTCCCCGGTCCGGCATGGGATGTCCTCACCGACATCGGCAAAAGAGTCGTCAGCCGGCGGGCCAGGTAAAAATTCGCCAAATGGATTCGCGCGTTAAACCCCGGAGCCATAGGCAAACACCGGGCATCCAACATTCAACATCGAATGTCCAAGAGTCTGCACTTCGGCCAGCATTGGAGGTTGGGCGTTGGATGTTGGATGTTCCCTGGGGTTCAAGGGGAGTTTCCTCGGTTTTCTGACCGCGAATTGGGACCATGAACCGGTAAGCGCTTCCGTTGTCGCGCCAGCGTCTTGGACTGCGCCAGTCCTCTGGCGCTTTGAAAGTCGTGGGTTGTCGAAAGCGCCAGAGGACTGGCGCACTCCAAGACCTTGCGGTGATACGGACGGTTCATGGGGAGGGTTGGAGTTCAACAAGTTTTCATCCGCCGGCAACAGGCTCGATTCCGCCGGAGCCTCCGGACACCAGCCGCCACCAGGCCACGTGCAGCAATCCCAGTAAAATCAACAGCAGCCCATTCGCCACCACGGCTGGGACGACGGGTGTTCCCGCGAAACTCTGGAGGGCCACCAGCAGGGCCAGGGCGATGTTGCGGTTGCTCGTGCCCAGCGCCACGACGCGGCGCGAGCCGACGGCGCCCTTGCCCAGCCCGTAGCCCAGCAGCAGCGACAATTCACTCAACAGCCCCATCGCCAACATGGACCGCCAGCCCGTCTCCAGGACGGATTGAAATTCCGTGACGGTGACAAACGCCAGCGCCAGTGCGCCCGTCGCTTCCGATACCACTTCCACCGGGCGCAGCAGCCGTTGTCCCCACCGCGGCGCCCGATGATGAATCGCCATGCCCACCGCCAGCGGCAAGGTAATGGTGGCGCCCAAAATCAGCAGAACGCCGAGCATGTGGAATTGGATCGCCCCGGCATCCGGCACCGCCCGCAAAGCCACCGCGCACACCACCGGCGTCAACAACACCGAGAGAACCGGAAAAACGGAGGTCAGCCCCGCCGCCAGGGCCAGGTCGGCGCGCGCCAACCGCGCGAACACCGGCACCACCGGCGCGAATGGAGCTGCCGCCAGCAAAATCAATCCGATGGCCGCGTCCCGCTGAAGTCCCAATGCCCGGACCAAAACCACCCCCATCGCCGGCACAACGATGAAGTTGGCCAGCACGATCAGGACAAACCGGCATTGCCGCAGCGACGCCATCACCTGCTGCAGCGACAGCCGCAAACCGACGGCCCCCAGCAGCCCTGCCAGGGCGCTGATGGTAAGAATACGAATGACGATTTCCGTTTTAATGGCGACTCCGGACGTTCATAATCTGCCGG
The DNA here is from genome assembly GCA_964539075.1 of uncultured Verrucomicrobiota bacterium. GTDB lineage: Bacteria > Verrucomicrobiota > Verrucomicrobiia > Limisphaerales > CAZIFU01 > CAZIFU01. The sequence continues at coordinate 14,760 of CAZIFU010000139.1, forward strand.
CGCCGGCATTACAAGCGCGCTCCCGCCCGCCGCCCGCCTCCTGAACCTTGTAGCAGACGACGTAAGGAGGCTCACTTTTTCTCGAACCAGGAAAGTTAGAGCCTCCTTACGTCGGCTGCTACGGTACAGGGGTTCAACGCGTGAAGTTTTATTCCTGAGAATTCTTTTCCTGGTTCAGCGGAGCAACCGGAAGAAAAACCGCCGTGCGAATCCTTCCGGGCACTGGATGAGCGAAGTACCAAGCTCCAACCTCAAAACTCCATAGAAGCTCCAAATCTCAAACACCAAAAAACGTTGCGGGCGCCCTTTGCAGTGCTATCCCATGACATCGTTCCATTCTGAGAAGATTTTTTAACCACGGATTACACGGATGAACACGGATGCGGAAGAATCAGCAATTTAGAAATCTTATCCGTGTTCATCCGTGTAATCCGTGGTCAATTCTTTTTGGTTGCGGCTCCGCCGCCCCATGACTTGGTGTTTGATGTTTCTCTGGAGGTTGGAGCTTGGAATTTGGAGCTTTCCCCTCCGCCTCCGCGCTCCTCAATTGACTTCCCCCGTTCGGCGTGCATTCTATCGCGCTGATTTATGATTTACTGGTTTACCGGCCAGCCGGGCGCGGGCAAGAGCACGCTGGCCATCGAGTTGAAGTCCGTTTTGGAACAACGGGGCTATCCGACCGTGCACCTCGACGGCGAAGACCTCCGGCAGATCATGGACAACCGGGACTTCTCCGAAGCCGGGCGCCGCAAAAACATCGCGGCCGCCCAAAGCCTCGCGCTCAAGCTTGCCGGCAACGGCATCGCCGTCGTCGCCTCTTTCGTCTCGCCCTACCGTCAGCTCCGCGAAGAGTTCAAACGCAACGACGGCGTCGTCGAAGTCTATGTCCATACCTCGGCCATCCGCGGGCGCGAGGGTTATTTCGTCAAAGCCTACGAGCCACCGCTCGAAAACTTTGTGGACGTGGACACCACCGCGGTGAGCGTGGCGGACTGCATTGGCAAGATTTTGAAGGCCCGCCCGCTGGCACCCAGCCGGTTTGTCGTGCGCGCCTGATCCTGGTCTCGCAGCGGCTCAAGTGGCGGCGGCGTCCTCGCCCGCCGTAGAGGGCTGGCGTCCCGCCGCCCGGTTCCCACCTGGCCCGCGCGGTCGTGGTGCCAAATCTCTTTTCCGGAGGGACGAGCTACGCGAGTCCCAATCTTCTTCCACTTTTCCGAGAAAATCAGGGACTCAAGTAGCTCGTCCCTCCGAAAGGAACGACTCGTGACAACTTGGCCAAAACGCCCTCGTCCTGCGCTCTATCCACAAAGTCTTTTCCGCCGGGCGGGACGCCGCGGCTCTACGGCAGGCGAGGACGCCTGCCGCCACACCACGACGTCCTTGGCCCCGGCGCGCGGCCCGGTCGCGTAAAAAAGCTGGCGAAATCGTCCGTGACGACTAATCTTCCGGCCATTGTTCTTGGGTTAAAAACACCGACTTGAAATCGAACCAAGCCTTCTTATGCCCGCGGTCGCCCCTCACCTTGCGTAAAGCGAGCGACCGCGAAGCGGTGCCGTTCATAACCCTTCCATCATCAATGCACAACGAGCGGCAAACACGCAGCCAGGCTACCAGTGGCCGTCCGGTCGGCCGCCATAAATTTTTTGCGGCGGCCCTCGTGTTGGCTCTTTGGTGCTGCCCCGGCGCCCGGGCCGACTCGGTTTTCATCAAAGGCGGCGAGCGGTTCATTGGCCGGATCCTCGCCGAGGAGCCGGCGAAGATCATCTTCGAGTCGCAAACCGCCGGCAAAATCGAGATTCCCCGCGACCGCATCGAGCGGATTGAGCGTGAGCCGGCAGCCCCGCCGGCCCCGGCCCCGGCCCCGCCCGTTGCCACGACCCCGGCCAACGCGCCCGTCGCGCCCGTGCCAGTGCGCACGGGCGGATTTTTCCCCTGGCTGACGCCGGAGTCACTGGCCGAGAGCAATCGTTTCGACTGGATCCAGCTCAAGTCCGGTGAATGGCTCAAGGGCCGGCTCAAATCCCTGCAGGAGGAAAAGCTGGAGTTCGACAGCGACGAGCTGGACGTGCATTCCTTCGACTGGGAGGACATCTTCATGGTGTACTCACCCCGTCTTCAGAGCGTCCGGTTCGACACGGGCGAGCCTGTCAGCGGCTCGGTGCTCGTGACGACCAACGAAGTTCGCGTGCTCAGCGAGACGGCGACGAACATTTTGCCGCGTGCTGAACTGGTCGCCATCACGCCCACGGGCACGCGCGAGCTGGACAAGTGGTCGGCCCACGTGTCCGCCGGGATTTCGGTGCGTTCCGGCAACACCAAGGAAGTGGATTACAACACCCACGCCACGCTGGAGCGCCGCACGCCCTTGACGCGCCTGACCTTCGATTACCTCGGCAACTTTGGAGAGATCAACAGCGTCGAGACGGAGAACAACCAGCGGCTCACGGGCAATTTCGACTATTTTCTCTCGCGCCGGCTGTTCGTGCGCGTGCCGTCGGTCGAGTATTACAAAGACCCTTTTCAGAATCTGGACAAACGCATCACGCTGGGCGCCGAGGTGGGTTACGACCTGATTCACAATCGGCGCCTGGAATGGAACGTGACGGCTGGCCCCGCCTTCCAGCGCAATTGGTATTCGTCGGTGCAGACCAACCAGAGCGCGACCGCCGACTCCGTGGCGCTGACGCTGGGCAGCCGGTTCGATTGGGAGGTGACCAAGCGCCTTGATCTCATTCTCGAATATCGCGGCCAGTTCAGCGGCCGCGAGACGGGCAACAATTCGACTCACACCGTGTCCACGCTCGAATTTGAACTCCACAAGCGGCTCAACCTCGACGTGTCGTTCATCTGGGACCGCATCGGCAACCCCAAGACCGAGGCGAGCGGGACCACGCCTTTCACGGACGATTACCGCCTGACTTTGGGGCTGGGGATTGATTTCTAAAACGCCCGTCTTGTGCCCAAGCATTCAACCATCACCAGCACACACGAAACCAAACCAAAAACAAAAAACACATGAAACATCTCCCCACCAAAATCTTCGGGCTTGGCCTGGCCCTCACGCTCACCCTCGGCGGCGCGCTGTCGGGCCGGGCGGAAACCAACCACTGGCGCTTCGACACCTCGCTCAATCTCTTCCTGGCGGGCCTCTCCGGTGAGGTCGCCGCGCACGGCCAGCCGGCCACCGTGGACGCCAGCTTCAGCGACATCGTGGATCACCTGGAAGCCGGCTTGGCCGGGCGCGTCACGGTTGGCTATGACCGCTGGTTTCTCTCCACCGAGTTCAGTTACATGAGACTGGGCGTCTCTGTCCCAGCGGCCAGCGTGAAGATGGAGCAGTGGCTCGTCGAACCGTCGCTCGGCTATCAGTTCTGCCAGGCGTTCGCGGCCTTTGCCGGCGCCCGCTATAACAACATCAGCGGCGATGTGACTTTCAACGGACCCGCCGGCCGGGTGGCCACCGGCACACAGGCCTGGTGGGACCCCATCATCGGCGCGCAGCTCAGCCTCCCGCTCGTCGGCCACAAGCTGACCCTCGACGGACATTTCGATGTGGGCGGGTTCGGTGTTGGCTCCGACTTCACCTGGCAGGCTTATCCGTATCTGAACTGGCATTTCGCCCGGTGGGGTTCCGCGCAACTCGGCTATCGCTGGCTCGGCACCGACTACGAAACCGGCAGCGGAGCGAACCTGTTCCGTTACGACGTGATCGTCCAAGGCCCGCAACTCGGCGTGACGATCCATTTCTAAATTCGCAACGGATTAAACCCGAAAACCGGGATGGAGAACCACGGATGACACGGATGACACGGATGGCACGGATGAAGAGGAACTTCGGCACGGAACTCCCCGAACCGATCCGCACAGAGCCTCGCGAACGGAATGCTTTCATTATCCGTGTCATCCGCGAAATCCGTGGTTTCAGCTTCGGAACTCGGATTAAACAACGCTCCGCACCCCAATCAAATCAATCAACAAACAAAAACATGAAGCGCGCCACACTCCTCACCACCCTCAGCCTCACGCTCGCCTTCACCGGCACACTCCTCGCGCAGGACACGGCGGGCGACGACCAGGCCGCCGCGGCCGAACTGGCCAGGAAAATCCAGAACCCCGTCGCCAGCCTCATCAGCGTGCCGCTCCAGAACAACTTCGATTTTGGCGCCGGACCGAACGGCGACGGATTCCAATACAAGGTCAACGTGCAGCCGGTGATTCCCATCTCGCTGAACGAGAATTGGAATCTCATCTCGCGCACGATTGTCCCCATCGTTTATCAGGAGAACATCTTCGGCACCTCCAGCCAGTCCGGGCTGTCGGACACCGTGCAGAATTTCTTCTTCTCGCCCAAAGCCCCGACAAGCGGCGGCTGGATCTGGGGCGCCGGGCCGTTGTTTCTGCTCCCGACGGCCACCGATGATTTGCTGGGCACGGAGAAGTGGGGGGCCGGGCCCACCGCCTTGATCCTCAAGCAGCAGAACGGTTGGACCTATGGCGCGCTGGCGAATCATATCTGGTCCTTTGCCGGCGAAAGCAGTCGTGCGGATGTCAACGCCACCTTTCTCCAACCGTTCGTTTCCTACAACACGAAGACGTTCACGACGTTCGGGTTGAACACCGAGTCCACTTACGACTGGTCGAACAGCCAGTGGACCGTCCCGCTCAACGCGACCGTCAGCCAGTTGGGGAAGATTGGGAAGACTCCGGTGCAGTTCACCCTCGGCGCGAAGTATTACGCGGAGAAACCCGCCAACGGCCCGGAGTGGGGCCTGCGCTTCGCCGTCACCTTCCTGTTCCCGAAATGAACCAACCGCTCACTGACCACTGATTA
>CAZIFU010000140.1:0-55963 GCA_964539075.1 uncultured Verrucomicrobiota bacterium
GATCCAGACGCTGGATTTGGGCGATGTCGTTGAGGAGCGATTGCGGAGTGGGAATGGAGTTCATGACCTGAAGTATATGTGTATGACATATATCAAAGCAACAAAAAAAAGCCAAAAAACTCAATTTGAAGAATTTTGTCCACCGCCCAACCGGACACCATGTTTCATTTCGGAGGGACGAGCTACGCGAGTCCCACAACGGTTAAAGAACCATTTGCCGATGGCCCGGCTCGTGGTCGTCTTGGATGCTTCGTTCAGCCTCCTTGTCTCGAACCTCGAAGGAGCAGACGTCAGGAGGCTAATTCTTCATCAGGAAGAAGAAGTCAGAGCCTCCTCACATCGTCTCCTACGGTGCGTCCATTGCCCGGCTTGGCAGTCCGGCATTGCTTCCCGTTGAAATCCAAACTATACGTTCGGCATCACCGACGATTCGCAATGTCGCGCGCCCAGCGCCATGAAAAGCCGCGCCACAAACTGCCGCGGCAACCGCGGGCGGCTTGGCGTCTTTCTTTGCCTGCTGGGACTGGCCCTGGGTGGCGCGTCGCCCGCCCGCGGCCAGTTGCAATTCGATGTCCTGCCTGGCTACGACGGCATCGTGCCGGAGGCAAGCTGGTTCCCCGTCGTCTTTGAAGTGCTCAACGACGGCCCCACCTTCACGGCACGGATCGAAATCACGGCCGGCCTGAGCGGCGGCAGCCAGAGCCGGTTCGTCGCGCTCGAATTGCCTACCCACACCCGCAAGCGGCTCACGCTTCCGTTGTTCGCCGGCCTCGGGCGTTATTCCTCGTGGGATTTCCGGCTGCTGGATGAGCGCGGCAGGGTTCGCGCCGAGAAATTGAACTTCCGGCCCAAACGGGAAATCGCCGCAGAAACTTTTTTGCTGGGCGCCGTGCCGCGTTCGCTCACCGGCCTGCCAGGCTTCCCCAACGTCCCCGCCAACCGCGCAGACCTCCAGCCGGTCGTCGCGCGCCTGCAACCGGAACTTTTCCCCGACCACCCGATCACCCTCGAAGGCCTGGACGCGTTGTATCTGAGTTCGGAGAAGGCGGTGGAATTGAAACCGGCGCAGGTCGCCGCGCTGCTCGCGTGGGTGCACGGCGGCGGCCATCTCATTGTCGGCGTCGAACAACCGTCCGACGTCAACGCCACGCCGTGGTTGCGCAGCCTGCTCCCGTGCGACCTGGCCGGCGTGACGACCGTGAAGCAGCAGGGCGAAATCTTCGCCTGGCTCAAAAGTCCTTCTGCGCGGGACACCGAAACAAACCCCGCCGCGGCGCGCGCGACCAGTCCGGACACGGCCAGGCGCACTTCCAAAAAAACTTCGCGCGCCGCTCCCGCCAGTTACACCGACCCGTTCACCACGCTGGCCGGCGATGATTCCTTCGACGAAGCGGAGATTCCGCTGACGGTCGCGACACTCCGCGAGGGCCGCGTTTTGGCGGGCGCGAACGAACGGCCGCTGGTCCTCCAGGCCCGGCGGTTGCGCGGGCAGGTGACGGTGCTGGCGTTCAGCCCGGAGCGCGAACCGTTTCTCTCCTGGAAAAACCGCGCGTGGTTCTGGGCGAAGCTGACGGAGTTGCCGCCGTCAACGTGGGCTTCGAGTGATTTCAATCGGGGCTACCGGCAGAGCCTCGACGGCGTGTTCGGCGCGCTGATCGAGACCAAACAAGTCCGCAAGCTGCCGGTCGTGTGGCTGCTGGTGTTGCTGGGCGTCTATTTGCTGGTGATCGGCCCGGTGGACCGCCGGACGCTCCAGCGCGCGGGCCGGCCGATGCTCACCTGGCTGACCTTTCCGTGTTACGTGGCGCTGTTTTCCGGCCTGGTGTATTTCATCGGCTACAAGTTGCACGCCGGCGAGTCGGAATGGAACGAGTTGCACCTGGTGGACGTCCTGCCTCGCGGCGACGCGGCGGAATTGCGGGGCCGCACTTTTGCCTCGCTCTATTCGCCGGCCAACAACTCCTATCCACTGGCGGCAGAAAAAAATTCCGCCGCCACCCTGCGCGGAGAAATGCGCGCAGGCGCGCCCGGCCTGCAGGAAGGGCTGCGGAGCCAGATCGAGCAGCGCGGCAATGCGTTTCTCGCCAATGTCGTTGTGCCGGTGTGGACCAGCCAGTTGTTTGTCGAGGACTGGTGGCAACCCGCGCCCATGCCGCTCACGCTCGCTGTGATCTCGCGCAGTCCGCGTCTGGAAGTGGAGATCGAGAACCGGCTGCCGCGCAAACTGACCGGCGCGCGACTGGTCGTCGGCGAGCGGGTCCACCTGCTCGGTGAACTGCCGGAGCAACAGAAGAAGAAGTTTACGCTGGATGACGCCGGCGCGGTTTCACTCCGCGACTTCGTTCAACCACAGGCGCGACAACTTTCCGAAGCGGCGCAGCGGCGGCATTCGACTTTTGGCAGCAGCGGCCCGGAAACAGAAATAGACCGGCTGCAAGGCGCGATGGCCGCGTCTTTTTGTTCCCGCTTTGATTACACCAGCCAGAGACAGTTTGATTACCTTGCGCCCGCCGGACTGGACCTCGTGCCGCTCGTCGAAAAAGGGGACGCGGTGTTGCTGGCCTGGGACGCCGGTCATTCCTTCACCGCGCCACTGAATCAATTCAACCCACGGCGGGCCGCGCGCGACACGCTCCTGCGGGTCACGGTGCCCGTCAAGACAACCCCGTGATTTCCATGGACAATGCCCCTCCACTTCCCGCCGTCCGCACCATCGGCCTGACGCACCGTTACGGCGCCACGACCGCGCTGGACAACCTGGACCTCACCGTCCAGCGCGGTGACCTTTTCGGTTTCATCGGTTCCAACGGCGCGGGCAAGACCACGACGCTCCGCATCCTGGCCACGTTCCTCGTGCCCACGGCGGGCGGCGCCGAAGTGCTCGGCCACGATGTCGTGCGCGACGCCGACGCCGCGCGGCACGTCATCGGTTACATGCCGGATTTTTTCGGTGTGTACAAGGACATGGAGGTGACGGAGTATCTGGATTTCTTCGGCGCGTGCTACAAAATCCCCGCCGCCAAACGCGACCACACCGTGAAGGACGTGCTCGAACTGGTCGGGTTGAGCGAAAAGCGGGGCACGCTCATCGGCGCGTTGAGCCGCGGGATGCAGCAGCGGCTGGGCCTGGCGCGGGTGCTGATTCATGATCCGCAGCTATTGCTGCTCGATGAACCGGCCAGCGGCCTGGACCCGCGCGCGCGGATCGAGATGATGGCCGTGTTGCAGGAACTCCAGAAGCTCGGCAAAACCATCATCATTTCCTCGCACATTCTCAGCGAACTGCAAAACCTCTGCAATCGCGTCGCCATCATCGAGAAGGGGAGGCTCATCTACAGCGGGTCGGTCCAGGGCGTGCGCGACCAGGCTTCGGGCGGGCGGATTTTCTGGGTGACGCTGGCCGGCGACCAGACCGCCCGCGCGTTGGAACTGTTGCAGGGCCGCGCGGAAGTCAAGGAAGCCATCGCCCAGGATGGCCAGGTGAAGGTGACGTTTACCAGTCACGAAGTGGATCCGGGGTTTCTGGCGATGACGCTGGTGCAGGGCGGCTGCAAGCTCATCGGCTTGTGGGAAGACGAATTGGGCCTGGAAGAAGTTTTCCTGCGCGTGACCAAGGGAGAGACGCAGTGAAATTCAGGTGTGCAAAACTTTGAACACTGAACCTCGAACCTTGAACTTTGAACGTTCGGCACGAGCGTTGCCCGCGGTTCAAAGTTTTGGAGTCCCTGCGCCGTGACCTTTCTCCCCATCGTTGCCCGCGAGATGCGGGCGGAAGCCCATCGTCCGGAAAACTGGCGGCTTCGGGTGGGTGCGGCGATCATCTTTTCCCTCTGCTTTTTGACCGCGTTCCTGGGTGCCGGGCCGATGCAGCGGGTTACGGGCGACCAGATTTTCTGGCGGCTTCACATGGCGCTCTTCGCCGGCATCTGGCTGGTCGTCCCCGCCCTGACCGCCGACTCTATCAGTCGCGAACGTCGCGAAGGCACCTTGGGTCTGTTGTTCCTGACGCCGTTGACTCCTATCGGCGTCGTGCTTGGCAAAACAACGGTGCTGATGCTGCGCGCCGCGATGATTTTGGCTGCCGCCCTGCCGCTGTTGACGGGCTGCGTCGTCCTCGGCGGGGTGGGGTGGTATTATTTGGCCGCATCGTTTGCGTTCAACTCCAGCGCCCTGTGCCTTGCCCTGGCTGCCGGAATTCTGGCGTCGGCCTGTTCCCGGCGCCTGGCGCGGGCGTTGCTGGCCGCGCAACTCTTGGCTGGTCTGTTCCTGGTGCTTTCGATGGCCTTCCTCGTGGAGGTGGGCACCACCATGTCCGGTTTGAAAGGAAATGCGATCACTCCCTGGACTTTTTTCGAGATATTTTTGTGGTGCGCCAATTGTGCGAATGTATGGCAACAGGATGCAGTGCTCACCGCAGTGTGGCAAAAAATCACCGTGGTCATGATCGCCGGAAGCCCGTTGTTCGCCGTCGCCGTGCTCATGGCTTCGCTATGGGCCGCCAGCCGGATCGTTGGTCGCACGTGGCGTGAAACGCCACGCCTGCCGGCAGTGCACCGGCTGGGCGATAGGTTCACCACGCCGGTTATTTTTCGGGCGTGGCTCCTGCGTTTTCAGCGCCGCAATCTCGGGCGCGCCCCGCTCCAATGGCTGCAACAGCGTTCGTGGAACGCGCGCGTCACCAAGTGGGGTTGGTGCCTTGGCATCACGGGGACCGAAACGATCCTCAGTGGGGATTCACATTACGCTGCCCTCGCGGCTCAACCTTGGGTCGCCGGCGCGCTGCTGCTTGGAATCTCCTCGGCTGGTGCTTCGAGTTATGGTGTCGAACGGGACACCGGCTTGTTGGAGCTGCTGCTGGTGGCGCCGGTGAGCGAGGCGGCATTGATCCGTGCTCGAATATCCGCGCTCGGCCGGCAATTTCTTCCGGCAACGTCCGTCTTGCTCGGATCGTGGATCTATCTGGCTGGGACGTTCTCAGAGTTTCGCAGTCAATGGGTTTTGTGGCTCCGATTTCTGGTCATCGCGGTGACGGTCGCCGCGGCCGGCCTGTACTTCGCGCTGCAGTTCCGGCACTTTCTGGCGGCGTGGCTTTCCACGATCGGATGCGCGATGCTGTTGCCGCTGTTTATTGCCCTGCTGACGCCGGAATTCCGCCCGGGCAGTTTCATGCTGAGCTTGGGGCTGGCTGCCATGTTTATCTACTACACCAACTACGACCTCGTTCGCCGTCGTTTCGCGCTGACGTAAGCGTCCCATGACCTTTCTCCCCATCGTTCTGCGTGAGTTGCGCGTGGCGGCGCGGCGGCGCGCCACCTACCGCGCGCGCCTGCTGGCCGCGCTGGTGGCCATCCTTGTGGTGGGCTGGATGCTGCTGACCTACACGGCGGTGGGATTTTCGACGTCGGTTTCCGGGCAAAGTATTTTCTACACGCTCGCCACGTTTGCCTTCGGCTATTGCCTGCTGGCCGGCACGCGCAACACGGCCGATTGCATCAGCGAAGAAAAGCGCGACGGGACGCTGGGGCTGTTGTTCCTCACCGATTTGAAGGGGCACGATGTGGCGCTGGGCAAGCTGGCCGCCACGTCGCTCAATTCGTTCTACGCGTTGCTGGCCATTTTTCCCGTGCTGGCGATTGCGTTGCTGTTCGGCGGGATTACCGGCGACCAACTATTTCGGATGGCGCTGCTGCTGGTCAACACACTGTTCTTCTCGCTCACCGCCGGCCTGTTGGTGTCCGCCCTCAGCCGGAACGAACGCAAGGCGATGCTCGGCACGCTGGCGTTGATCGGTTTGGTCACGGCGGGCCTGCCCGGACTGGGTTTTTTGTTCGAAAGCGAAATCATCAAGTCGCCATCCCCGGAAGCGCCACTCGCCACGCTCCTGCCCAGTCCGGCTTATGCCTACGCGCAGGTGTTTGCAGGCAACTTCGGCATGGGCGTGGACGAAAAATTCTGGTGGTCGTTGCTGACGACCAATGTGATCGGCTGCGGTTTTCTCGCGCTGGCCAGCTTCGCCTTGCCGCGCGCCTGGCAGGAGAAATCGCGGACCGTAAGAATGGAACGCTGGGAAAACCGGTTGCGCTTCTGGGTCGCCGGCGACGCGGCGCGCTGCGCCGGCCTGCGCCGCCGGCTTTTGCAGATCAACCCCGTCCTCTGGCTGACCCACCGCGACGGCCTGCAATCACTCTACTTGTGGGTCTTCATCGCGGCCTGCGCCCTCATCTGGCTCTGGGGATCCTACAAATACAAAAAGGACTGGCAGCACCAGGAGGTTTACGTGATGACGGCGTTGATCGTCCATACGGTTTTGAAAATCTGGCTGGCGGCGCAGGCCGGCCGGCAATTCGCCGAAGACCGTCGCAGCGGCGCGCTGGAACTCCTGCTGGGCACGCCGTTGAGCGTGAAGGAAATCCTGCGCGGCCAGTTGCTCACCCTGCGGCGGCAATTCACCGGTCCGTTGCTCGTGGTGCTGCTGGCGGACGTTTGTTTTCTGCTGGCCGGTTCGCAGGAATCCTCGCAGCAGTCCGGGTGGGTGTGGACATGTCTGGCCGGCATCGGAATTTTGTTGGCGGATGTCTGGGCCATCGCCTGGCTCGGCATGTGGTTGGGGCTGTCGGGCCGGCAGGCCAATCGCGTTGCCAGCGCCGTCATGGGGCGGATTCTGGTGTTGCCCTGGGTCGCGTTCTGGATGTTCATGACGTTTTTCAGTTTGTGGGCGGCTTTTTTCCGCGCCTATTCTTCCTATGCTTCATATTCGGAATTGATGGTCATTGGCGTCTGGTTCATCCTTGGGCTGGCCAACGACTTGTTGTGGGGAACATGGGCCAAAATCAGACTGCACCGCGACTTTCGCAGAGTCGCCATGCAACGTTACGAGGGGAGAAAGCCGTCGTGGGTTGCCCGGTGGTTGGTGCGACGGAAAGGAGACCGGCCGGCGATGTTGGCCGGTTAAGGCGATTTTTCGGAACAAACATTCAACATTCAACTTCCAACCTCGAACCCCGCACCGGATCTATTGCCAGAGCCGCTCCAGCGTCCGGCTCACCGCGGCGAACAGATCGTCCACCTGCTTCTTCTCGATGATGAACGGCGGCGACATGGCGATGATGTCGCGGATGCCGCGCACGATGACGCCTTCCTCGCGCGCCAGCTTCGCGGCTTTGACGCCGAGGAAGGAATCCGGTTTGAGCGCCGCCCGGCCGCCCTTGGGCAGCAGTTCCAGCGCGCCGATGAGTCCGAACCCTCGCACGTCGCCGACCGCCGGATGGCCTTTGAAGGCAAAAAGTTTCTCCTGGAAGTACGGCCCGATCACATTGCGCACGCGCGGGATGAGCTGCTCCTTTTCCAGCACTTCAATGTTCGCCAGCGCGGCCGCTGCCGTTGTCGGATGGCTGCTGTAAGTGAACCCGTGCGCGATATAACCGCCCTGGTTCAGCGTGGCGGTGATTTCGTCGCTCACCATCGTCGCGCCCAACGGCAGGTAACCGCTGGTCAGTCCCTTGGCGAGCGTCATCATGTCGGGGTCCAGGTCCCACAGGTTGCTCGCGAACCAGTCGCCCAGCCGCCCGAAGCCGGTGATCACTTCGTCGGCCACGAAAAGGATGTCGTGTTTCCGGCACAACTCACGCAGCGCTTTCAAATGACCGGTCGGGGGCACGATCACGCCGCCCGCTCCCTGCACCGGCTCGGCGAACAGCGCGGCGACGGTGCCGGCGCCTTCGCGATGGATGATGCGCTCGGTTTCCTGAAGGCACCCGGTCCCGTACGCCACCGGGTCCACTTCCGAGTTCGCGCCGTAGGGATGCGGTCCAGGCACGTGGACGAAACCCGGCAACGGCAGATCAAACGGCCCATAACAACTCACCAGCCCGGTCATGCTCGTCGTGGCCAGCGTCACGCCGTGATAGGAATAAGTACGGGAAAGGATTTTGGTTTTCTGCGGCTGGCCGCGCAATTTGTGGTAGGCGCGAATGAGTTTGAGCGCCGTTTCATTGGCCTCCGAGCCGGAGTTGCTGAACATCGTATGCTTGAGCCGTGGCGGGGCGAGGCGGGCGAGTTTTTCAGCCAGCAGAATCGGCGGCTCGGTGGTCGTGTTGAAAAAGGAACAATAATACGGGAGCCGCTCCATCTGCCGCGTCACGGCCTCGATGATTTCTTTGCAACCGTAGCCGACGTTGACGCACCAGAGGCCGGCGAGGGCATCGAGCAACTCGCGGCCGTTCTCGTCCCGCAAATAAACTCCCTTGCCGGAACGGATGAGGTGCGTGCCGGTCTGGTGCATCTCGGCGTGGTTGGTGAACGGATGAAGATGGTAAGCCCGGTCCGCCTCCCGCAGCCCTTGCCAGGACGATGTGCTCATGCCCCAGTTAAGCACAACCGGCGGGCTTTTGCCAAACCGCGATGGAAGGCACCCCGCCCGAAATAACAATTTCCCGACTTCAGGCTTGATATCGGCGGCGTTCAGGATAATTTGCCCCGCAAGTTCCGAACTCAATCAAACAACATCATGAAAACCATGAAATTCCTCACCCTCACCACGGCGATTGCGTGCGCGTTTGCCGGCCCGGTCCGCGCCGCCAGCACCACGGTCAAAATCAGCAACGTCCACCTCTGCTGCAACAGTTGCGTCAAAGGCATTGACAGGGCCATTGCCAAAGTTCAGGGCGCTTCCGCCGCTTCCGACAAGGACGCCGGGACCGTCGCCATCACCGCGCCGGACACCGCCACCGCCCAGAAGGCCGTCAACGCCATCGTCGCCGCCGGCTACTTCGGCACAACCTCGGACGCCGGCATCCAGATCCAGGACAAGAGCGGGGCTAAGGATGAAAAAGTAAAATCGCTCGCCGTGAACAACGTCCACCTTTGCTGCGCCAAATGCGTCAAAGCGGTCAACGCCGCGATCTCCGGCGTCAAAGGCGTCAGCGGCAACACCGCTGAAAAAGACGCCGAAACGTTCAGCGTCACCGGCGATTTCAATGCCAAGGACGTGTTCGCCGCGCTGAACAAGGCCGGTTTGGCGGGCAAAGCGGGCAAGTAAGCAGAACGAGTCATTGCTTTTCGAAAATTGCCCGCGAGCCTGGCCTCGCGGGCATTTTTGTCGCCGACAATCCGCCGCTCCCAAATTGAACGCTGTGACCCACAAAGCTTCCGCTGCCGACAGCCGCCGCCGTGAGGGTTTGTGGGCCAAATGTGTCGTTCGGAGGGACGAGCTACGCGAGTCCCCAATTTTCTCTGAAAGGCGGAAGAAGTTTGGGACTCGCGTAGCTCGTCCCTCCGAACGAAACGACTTGCCGCGAATTGGGAAACACGTCCGTGAGGTGGGGTTGTTGATTTGGGGCTGGTTCATCTTGTTTCACCCCGGGCTGACCTCCGGTTGGGCGCAAGAGACGAGTCCACCGGCCAATCCCGCGGCGGCGCCGGTGGTCGTCCCGTTTGAATTCCGCCGCGGCCAGATCATGGTGCCCGCGCGGGTCAACGAGGACACGCCGCTTTCCTTCATGCTCGATACCGGCTATTCCCTGACGATGCTCAATCCGGAACACGCGGAGAAATTGAATCTGCGGCGGGCGGGCAGGATCACCATCGTCGGCATCGCTGGCGAGGAAAAGGCGGATATGTTTGCCGGCGCGCATTTCGATTTTTCCGGCGCGACCTACTCGCCGCCGCGCGTCGCGTCGCTGCCTTCCCAAAATCGCCGGCGCGGTCGCGACGGGATTCTTGGTTCGGGTTTTTTCAAACGGTTCGTGGTGGAAATTGATCCGTTGTCGAAGCAACTCACGCTCCACGAGCCGAAGACCTGGCAGTACAACGGCCAGGGTGAAGTGCTGCCTTTGGATTTTCCCGACAGCACGCCGGTCGTTGAAGCGACGATCAACGCGCCGGACCATCCGCCGGTCAAAGCCCGCTTTGAGGTGGATACCGGCTGTGACGGCGGATGTTGTGTGGGACGGGACTTCGTCGAAGCCCATCCCTGGTTGCAACCGGCCGGCCAGACGCGCGACCAGGCGCGCTTCGGTGTGGGCGGCAGCGCCAAAACAACCGAGGGCCTGTTGCCGCCGATGCAACTGGGGCGGCTGGTCATCGCCAGGCCGGCGGCAAATTTTTTCAAGGAAGGCTCGCCCGTGGACGCCGGCCTCGCCGGCCACATCGGGCTGGAAATCCTGCGCCCGTTCAAAGTGATCTTCGACTATTCCCGCAGGCAAATGATTCTTGAGCCGTCTCCCGCCGCACCCAGGGCAGCACCTTAGCCGTAACAATGCAATCCAACCACGAATGGACACGAATTAACACGAATAAAGACGGGCCAACCCTGACTTTTTGCTTGAGTCGGTCAGACTCACTGAACGGTGAGCGGTGCGGGGGAAGTTAAAACCATCCATCAGCCAATCAGATTCGTGTCCATTCGTGTCTATTCGTGGTTTTCAACTGCATCGTCACGGCTCAGGCCGGCGCGCCTTTTTCCTTGAAGCGCGGGACGTATCGGGAATGCTCCCAACCGATGACCGGCGCGAACGAGAAAAAGCTCGAATGGCTTCCGGCCGACCTCGCCCCCGGCGATGCCAAATCGGCGGGTCTCGATCTTTCGGGCTTCCAACTGGTGCGGATTCATTCCGCGACGCACCCGCTCTTTGAGGAGGCCTATCAAAAACTTTGGGCGGAGTTCGGCGCCCGAAACGAATTGGAGCAACGCGCGGTTCTCATGCGGCGATTTCAATGGGCCCCCGCCCGGCCCGTCAGCGGCTGCGCGCTTCGATATGAGATGATCCTGTTGCGCTCGGGGGAAAAGTTTGCCGGCGTGCGCGATCACACCGCCATTGTGCCGCGCGCGAGGGCAGGGGCCGTCGTGCATCTTTCCCACGTGCTGGTGGACCCCGTTTGGCGGCGGAGCGGCCTGGCGGGCTGGCTGCGGGCGTTGCCAATCCAGACGGCGCGCGAATGTTTGCTGGCCGCCGGTGTTTCGCCAACTGCGCCCATCACGCTGGTTGCTGAAATGGAACATCCCGCGCCGGAGCACCCGGAACGGCTGCTGCGCTTGCTGGCCTACGAAAAGGCCGGATTCAAAAAGCTTGATCCACGAGCGGTGCCGTACCTGCAACCGGATTTCCGCAGCACGGTGGCCATTGACGCGAGTGGCGGGCCGCGCCCGCTGCCGTTCGGCCTGATCGTGCGGCGTGTGAATCGCGAGCAGGAGCAAACCATCACCGGGGCGGAAGCGCGCGGGATGGTCGAGACGTTTTACCAGATGTATGGCGCGGGATTCCGCGCGCAGGACATGGCGCTGGTGTGGAAGAATCTGGATAACTTTCCCGTCCCGAACGCGACGGTGCGGCTGTTACCGCCAACAACATTGAGTGAATGAAATCGGTCCGTCCTTACCATGAACCGTCCGAAGCCTCGCAAGGTTTTGGACTGCGCCAGTCCTCTGGCGCTTTGGCTGGGCCGCTGCCCGTTCTCAAAGCGCCAGAAGACTGGCGCAGTCCAAGACGCTGGCGCGACAACGGAAGCGCCAACCGGTTCATGGTTCCGGATGAGCGTCCAAAGTTGGAGGTCGAAGCTTCCCATGAACCGGCAGTTGGAGTTCAAGCTTTAGCTTGTCCGGAGGATGCTGAAGCGTGGACTCCAAACGTCAGCGGGTCATGATCACCGCGTTTTATCATCCGGGTTACGCCGCGCCGCTCGATGATCACATCATGCCGATCCAAAAGTTCGCGCTCGTTGCCGAAGGGTTGCGCGGTACTCCGGGCGTTCGGCTGGCCGAACCGGCGCCGGTGATGGAAACGGATTTGCTGCGCGTGCATCTGCCGGAATACGTGAACGCGATACGCACCGGCGAGCCGCGCGACCTGGCCGAGCAGCAGAAGTTCCCGTGGAGTCCGCAACTTTTCCCGTCGGTCTGCCTGACGAGTGGCGGTTGTCTGGCGGCGGCGCGCGAGGCCTTGCATGTCGGCGTCGCGGCGGCGTTGGTGAGCGGCTTTCACCACGCGCACGCCCGGCACGGCGAAGGATTTTGCACGTTCAACGGCCTGATTGTCACCGCCGACGCCTTGCGCGCGGAACAAAAAGTCAATCGCGTGGCAATCCTCGATCTCGATCTGCACTACGGCAACGGCACGGCGCTGCTGGCGCCGGCGCGGCCGCACGTGTTCGCGCTCTCGATTTACGGCAGCGATTTCTGGAACAACTGCGCTTTCCGCGACGTGACGCTCCCACGCCACGAGGACGGGCCGAATCATCGTTCCGCCACGCTGCCCGCCGGATGCGACCGCGCGCGCCTGCTCGCCACATTGGAAGCGCACCTGCCGCTTTTGCTGGAAGGCGGCAAACCGGACGTGCTGCTGTATCAGGCCGGCGCCGATCCCTACTGCGAGGACCCTTACTCGCCGTTGAACCTCGATCACGACGACTTGCTGGCGCGCGACCGGTTGGTGTTTGAATTCGCGCGGCGACACAGCCTCCCGGTCGCGTGGGTGCTGGCGGGGGGATACACGAGCGATGTCACGAAAGTGGTGCGCGTGCACTTGAACACGTTCGCGGCGGCCTTGAAAGTTTACGGCGGGTCATGATGTGAGCGATTGAATGCCTGAACACGCCCCTCACCCTGACCCTCTCCCCTCATCGGATGAGGGGAGAGATTCCACGATGCGCACAAGGCCGCGAATTGTGCCCCGAACCGGAGAAAACCCAGCTTGGTCGCGTCAGCGTCTTGGACTGCGCCAGTCCTCTGGCGCTTTGGAAGTCGTGAGTTGTCGAAAGCGCCAGAGGACTGGCGCACTCCAAGACCTTGCGGTGATACGAACGGTTCATGGGCAGGAACTGCCACACGAGGCGGGTTTAATGCCTGAACGTCCGCTCGCTGGGCGGCTCCCCTCTCCCCTTCGGAAGGGGAGAGGGTCAGGGTGAGGGGTTGGTTCATCGAGCTTCATGTTCCGTTAACTCGTCAGAAGCGGGTCAGCGTCCACGCCATATTCTCCCGGTCCCATATTCCCTTGCCAAAGCAGGCCGCGCGAAACATAACGGTCGCGTGACCTCCGCCATCCGCAGCCCAACGGCCGCGACCGCCGCGCGTTTTCCGACGGGTATGGCGCTGGTGGACCGGTTGTGCGGCGGGTGGACGATGCTGGTCTTCGTTTTCCTTTACCTGCCGATCCTGTTGCTCGTGGTTTATTCCTTCAACGCGTCGAAGCTGAACATCGTCTGGGAAGGGTTCACCTGGAAATGGTATGCGCTGCTCTGGCAGAACGAGCCGCTCATCCGCGCACTGAAACACAGCCTCATCATCGCGGTCGGCTCGACGGTTTTCTCGGTGGCGCTGGGCACGCTCGGCGCGTGGCTGCTGTTCCGTTTCCGGTTCCCGGCCGCGCGGCTGCTCCTGACGCTGGTGCTCGTTCCCATGATCGTGCCGGAAATCATCATGGGCATCAGCCTGCTGATTTTTTTCGCGGCCCTGCGCTTCGAGCTGGGGTTCGTCACGGTGATCATCGCGCACGTGACGTTTTGTTTTCCTTTCGTGCTGGTGGCGGTGCAGGCGCGGCTGGCCGGGGTGGACCCGCACCTGGAAGAGGCGGCGCTGGACCTGGGGGCCACGCCGTGGCGGGCGTTCTGGTCCGTGATGGTGCCGTATTTGATGCCGGCGATCATTTCCGGCGGCCTGATGGCGTTTACATTGTCAATGGATGAACTGATCGTGACCTGGTTCACCTGCGGCCCCGGCTCGCAAACGCTGCCGATTAAAGTGTTCGGCCTGGCGCGTATCGGCTTGAACCCGATGCTCAACGCGATTTCGACGGTGTTCATCGTGACGACCGTGGCGCTGGTGGTGTTCACCGAATACGTCAAACGGCTGAAACCAGGTTGAATTCAAAAAACCATTAAGACCGCCTCGCTACTCCAAACGTTGATCCTGCTGACCGTGCTGTTGGTCGGCGGTTGCGGCCGGCAGGATTCCGCCAACGAACTGAATCTCTACGCGTGGTCGGAATACGTGCCGCAGACGGTGATTGACGGGTTCGCCCGCGAGACCGGCATCAAGGTGAACTATGAAACCTATTCCTCGAACGAGGAAATGCTTTCCAAACTGCTCGCCGGGGCGACGAAGTATGATCTGATCCAGCCTTCGGAATACATCGTCGAGGCGCTCGCCAAGGCCGGCAAGCTCAGGCCGCTGGATTTTGCACGGATTCCAAACTTCAAAAACATCGGGCCGCAATACAAAAATCTTCCGCATGACCCGGAACAGCAATTCAGCGTGCCGTGGATGACCGGCACGGTGGGCATCGTCGTCAACACCGGCGTCGTCAAAGAGCCGATCCGCGGCTACAAGGACGTGTTTCAGCCGAAATACAAGGGCCGCATCGTGGCTTTGAAGGACAACCGGGAAATCGTTTCCTGGGTGCTGGCCACGATGGGCGTTTCGCCCAACGACGTGACGCCGGAGCATCTCGTCCAGGTCCGCGCGATCCTCGCCGACTGGGTCAAGCTGGTGAAGGTGTTTGATTCCGACAGCCCGAAGACGCCGCTGCTCAATGGCGACGTGGATTTGGGCGTGGTGTGGAGCGGCGAGGCGGCGCTGCTCTACAAACAGGACAAGAAGTTCAAATACGTTCTCGCGGAAGAAGGCGCGCACCGGTTCATTGACAACCTGTGCATCCCGGCGGGCGCGCCGCATGCGGAGGCCGCGCACCAGTTCATCAACTACATCCTCCGCCCGGAGGTCAGCAAACTCATATCGGAAGCCTTCCCCTACACCAATCCCAACCTCGAAGCGCGCAAACTTCTCTCGCTGGAGGAACTGGCCAACCCGGCGAGCTACCCGCCCGACGCGAGGCTCGAGACCTTCAAGGACATCGGCAAAACCGCCGCGGCCATCGACAAGCTCGTCACCGACCTGAAGAGTTCGCAATAAAGTTCGCCCATGCAACTGATCAGCCGCCCCGCCGACTTGCCCGGCCAGCAACGATCACCCGGCCTGACCGGCTGGCTGTTGCTCGCGCCGATGGGATTGTGGCTGGTGTTGTTCGTCGTGGCGCCGACGGCCATTCTCCTCGTCTATAGTTTCTGCGAGCGCGATGCCCTCGGACAGGTGGTGTTTCATTTTTCACTGGAGAATTACCTGCGCGTGTTCGACCGGATCTACCTCAACATTCTCTCGCGTTCGCTTGGCTACGCGGCTTTGACCACGTTGATCTGTGTGGTCGCCGGTTATCCGGTGGCGTGGTTCATCGGGCGCAGCCGTCAGTCGCGGCGCAACCGGCTGCTCGTGCTGGTCATGATTCCGTTCTGGACCAGTTTCCTCATCCGCACCTACGCGTGGATCACCATTTTGAAATCCGAAGGGTTGCTCAACGGCCTGTTGCAATACACGCGCCTGATTTCCGCGCCGCTGGACATTTTGTATTCACCGCTGGCCGTGATGATCGGGTTGGTCTATGCCTATCTGCCCTTCATGATCCTGCCAATCTACGGCAG
The DNA here is from genome assembly GCA_964539075.1 of uncultured Verrucomicrobiota bacterium. Lineage (GTDB taxonomy): Bacteria > Verrucomicrobiota > Verrucomicrobiia > Limisphaerales > CAZIFU01 > CAZIFU01. The sequence goes on from CAZIFU010000140.1 coordinate 15,466, forward strand.
CGTGGAAAAGCTCGACGCGAGCCTGATCGAAGCGGCATTAGACCTGGGTGCCGGGCCGCTGCGCGCGTTCGCCCGCGTCATCCTCCCGTTGACGCGGCCCGGAATCATGGGCGGGGTGCTGTTGGTCTTCATCCCGTCGGTCGGCATGTTCGCCATCAGCGACCTGATGGGTGGCGCGCGCGTGCCGCTGATCGGGAACGTGATCGAGAACCAGTTCCTGCAGGCGCGCGACTGGCCGTTTGGCGCGGCGTTGGGGATGACGTTGCTCGTGTTGTTTGCTTTGGCCTGCTGGTTAGGATTGCGTCGGCAAGCCACAGAGTGACAATTGCTTACACCAGGTTTGCCAGCCTCGCTTTTTGCCGCTATGCTATACGGGGGCTGCGGGATGGGGGTGGCCGAAACGATTTAGGCCGTCGCGGCAGCCGGGGAAAATGGAACGAGTTCAGGACTTTCTATGGCAAACGCAATGGTCATCGGTATCGGCGGCGTGGGGACCGTCATCGGTCAGAAACTGCACGAGTACGATTGCATTGATCGGATCGTGCTGGCGGACATTGACACGAGCTTTGCCGAGCAACTGCGCGAGCGGACCAAGCAAAGCCGGTTCGACGTGCATCAGGTCAACGCCCTGGAAACCGCCAAGCTCGTCAGCTTGATGCGCGAGTTGAAGATTGATGTCACCCTCAACGCCTGCACCTGGCAGACCAACCACTCCGTGCTCGAAGCCTGCTCGCAGGCCGGTTCGCATTACATTGACATGGCGGCGGACATTTATTCGCCGCCGGGCGTCAAGCGGCCTGGAAAAAATTCCTTCGAGGCGGAGATCGAACGCTTCAACCATCTTTTTCTGGAAAAGGGCCTCGCCGGCATCCTCTGCATGGGGATGGACCCCGGTGCGGTGAACGTCTTTGCGCGCTGGGCGATGGACCGGCTCGACACCGCCTCGAGCATTCGCGTCCTCGACGCTGACAACGCGGAGGTGAAGGGCTACCGGTTCGCCGTGCTCTTTTCGCCGGAAACGCTCTTCGAGGAACTGGGCGCCATTCCCTATTACGTCGAGGACGGCAAAGTGAAGGCCGGCAAGCCGCTCGAAACCGAAGTGGACTGGATCCGCTTTCCCGACCCGATCGGCTTGATGAAGACTTACGCCGTCGCCCACGAGGAAGGGGTGAGCCTGGGCACGTATCCGCCTTTCGTGGACAAGGGCGTCCTGCATTCCGTTTTCAAATACAGCCTGTCCGACAAGGTCTATCACATCGCCAAATCGCTCGCCTACCTCGACCTTGACACGTGGAAAAAAGTCAAGGTGGACGGCTGCGAAGTCGCGCCGGTGCGCGTCGTCTGCGCCAATCTGCCCAAGCCCGCCCAGCTCGGTCCAACCGTGGACGGTTACTCGTGCGTCGGCACCGAAGTGCGCGGCACCAAGGACCGCAAACGCGTGGAGTATTTCATCTACACGATGGACAACCACCGCGAGGTCTATGAGAAATACGGCTATTCGCTGACCGAAGTGCAGACCGGCATCCCGCCCGCGCTCGCCGCCAAGCTGCTCGTTACCGGCAAGATCAAGGAACGCGGCGTGATGATGCCCGAAGCGCTCGATCCCGAGCCGTTCATGGACAATTTCAGCCGCGAAGGCCTGAAGATTTCCGTCGAAAAACGCGAAGTCGAGCGGATGTAAAACCGGTTCTTAATCTTAATCTTAATCCTGATCTTGATCTCGTCTCAGCTGATTATGATTAAGAGTAAGATTAAGAGCGGGAGAAGATAAACATGAGCGCGCAAGGAATGTTCATCGAAGGCAAGTCCGGCCCCGCCCTCGACGGCGGCCAGCGCGAAATCCTCAACCCCGCCAACAACCAGGTCATCGCCACCGTCGCCGATGGCAACGAGCGCGACGCCGCGCGCGCCATTCAGGCCGCCCGCAAAGCGTTTGACGAAGGCCCGTGGCCGCAGATGCGCGCGGGCGAACGCGCTGTTTATCTTTTCAAGCTCGCCGACCTGATTGACAAACATGGCGAAGAACTCGCCCGGCTTGAAACCCGGAACAATGGCAAGCCGCTGCGCGAAGCCAAATTCGACGTGGCCGATGCCGCCAATTGCTTCCGCTACTACGCCGGCCTCATCACCAAGCCCACCGGCCAGACCTACGACGTGAGTGACCCCACCATCACCGCGATGGTCGTGCGCGAGCCGGTTGGTGTCTGCGGCCAGATCATTCCGTGGAACTATCCATTGCTCATGGCCGCGTGGAAACTCGCGCCCGGTCTGGCCGCGGGCAATTGCTGCATCCTCAAGCCCGCCGAGACCACGCCGCTGACCGCCATCAAACTTTTTGAGCTGATCGCCGAAGCCGGTTTTCCGCCCGGCAGCGCGCAACTGGTCCTCGGCCCCGGACCGACCGTCGGTCATACCCTGGCTGCCAGTCCGCTCGTGGATAAAATCGCCTTCACCGGCGGCACCGTCACCGGCCGCAAGATCATGCAGGACGCGACGGTGAACATCAAAAAGGTCACGCTCGAACTGGGCGGCAAAAGCCCGAACATCATTTTCGCCGACGCGGACTTCGACGTGGCGCTGGAGTTCGCCATGTTCGGCATCCTGGCGGGGCAGGGGGAGGTGTGCAGCGCCGGCTCGCGCCTTATTCTGCAAAAATCCATCGCTGATAAATTCCTCCCGCGCCTGGCGGAGGCCTTCAACAAAGTTGTCGTTGGCGACGGTCTCGATCCCGACACCGAGATGGGGCCGCTCATCACGCGCCAGCACATGGAACGCGTGCTGAACTACATCGAGATCGGCAAACAGGAAGGGGCCGAGATCATCTGCGGGGGCAGGCGATTGACCGGCGGCAAACTGGCCGCCGGCAACTTCGTCGCGCCGACCGTGTTCGTGAAGACGCGGCCCGACATGCGCATCGTGCAGGAGGAAATTTTCGGCCCGGTGCTGGCTGTGCAGCTTTTCGAGGATGAAGCCGATGCGGTGAAGCTGGCCAACGACACGATCTACGGCCTGGCCGGCGGCGTCTTCACCAGCGATACGGCCAAGGGATTGCGTGTGCTGAAGAAAATGCGCGCGGGCATCACCTGGCTCAACACCTATCATCCCACCTTCAACGAAGCGCCGTGGGGCGGCTACAAGCAATCCGGCATCGGCCGCGAACTGGGCACCTACGGGCTGGACGCCTATCTTGAAACCAAGCAGATCAATATCAACACCGCGCCGCAGCGGCTGGGGTGGTTTAAGAATATCTAACGGCTGCCTTGGCCGTCGTGCGGCGGGGTTTCACGCAGCACTCCTGCCGCTTGCTCCAAGCCGAGATACGCATCAATTTCCGCCTGAAGCTTGCGGATTTCCTCCAGCGGTCCTTGCGCGACGACAGCGTAGTTGCGCGGATTCACCGGCAGGATCTTCGCGCGGTAGGAAGCCAGCGCGCGGTACAGATCGCCCAGCGCCTCGTATGCCTGCTGAAGCTGCTCGTCAGTTTGAATCATAAATCCATTCTCAGAATGCCTTTGAACAGACCTGGTTGCAAGCGCACGCGCTGAAAGAAGCGGACCAGCGCCGCGTAGTCCGCCGAACCATCTTCGGCCACAAACACGGCGAACCCGTATTGGCTCCGCCCGCGGGCGCGATCCACCACACGGTATTCTCTCAATCCCAAGTCAGCGCGAAAATCGTGGCCCGCGGCGAGCACGACCAGGAGGTCAATATCGTTTGGATCGGGTTTGCCCGTGACGAAACTGCCATTGACGACGAGGGTGCGCACGATTCCGGCGGCCTTCGCCTCCAACACGAAGGCTTCGAGCCGTTCAAACATTCGCGGACGTCGATCGGAACCTTGGAAGCAGCCGAAGAGCCCCCGAATTTCCGCCAGCGTGCAGGTGTGCAGGCCCGGGGGCAGAAGCCCGTGGTTATCCAAAGGCGGGATTGCCATCGGCGGACCAGAGCCTGCCAAGCCACGACGCCGACGGGAAGTGGAAAACCATACGAGACCAGAACATCATCGGCCGCGAACTGGGCACCTACGGGCTGGACGCCTACCTGGAAACCAAGCAGATCAACATCAACACCGCGCCGCAGCGGTTGGGGTGGTTCAAGAATCTTTCAAGTTGAGGAAGCGGGATGAAATCGGCGTTCGACCACTTGCTGAAGCGCCGCGCTCAGGCGGCGGCGGGTGAACCGTTCCTTTACGCTGATTGACTTGGCGCTCATTCTTCAGTAGGGTGCCCGCATGACCGCCGTTGAAGAACGCCGCCTGAAAGGACTGCTCAAAAGCGCCGTCGCCGAAGTCCTGGCGGAGCGCCGGGACCTGTTGCGCGATGCCCTGAGCGAGAGCTTGGAGGACGTCGCCCTGGTTCGCGCCATCAAGCTCGGCGAAAAATCCCCGCTCACCAGCCGCAGGAAAATCTTCCAACGCCTCGAACGCGCGGCGTGAACACCCTCTTTCGCGAATCCTTCGACACGGACCTGGCCGCCATCCCCGATGCCAGGTTGTTGCGGCGAATCAGAAAAGTTGTCGAACAGGTCGAAGCGGCCCGGACGTTCCAGCAGATTCCCAACCTCAAGCGTCTCGAAGCGGAGGGCAAATACTATCGTATTCGCGTGGGCAATCATCGCGTCGGAATTGTTTTCGAGCACGGCGCGGTCACATTCGTGCGCTGCCTCGACCGCAAGGAGATTTACCGGTACTTCCCCTGAATGCGCGCGGGCATCACGTGGCTCAACACTTATCATCCCACCTTCAACGAAACGCCGTGGGGCGGCTACAAACAATCCGGCATCGGCCGCGAACTGGGCACCTACGGGCTGGAAGCCTATCTCGAAACCAAGCAGATCAACATGAACACCGCGTCGCAGCGGTTGAATTGGTTCAAGAACATTTGAAATCAGACGGACGCTGGCGGTGATAGTCCTTGATCGACATTCGCATGTCGGCTTTCATAACCTCATGATAAAGGCTGCGCTTGCCAAAGTCACCCGTGCATGCGGCCAGGCACGCCCTGCGGATTAATATTAATATTAGGTGGCATCACACGCGCAATGAAACGCTGGGCACTTTGGGCAGTTCTAAAAAACCGCGAGCGCACGGTTGATGTGCCTTCGTGTGATTGGAATGGTATTATGCTTGGGCTTCACGACATTTTTTGCTCCGACTTGGGACGGTGGTCCACACCAGACGGCACTTGGGCAGTCACGGGCCAGGAAGCCTCAAGACTCGCTACCGCCATTGATGGCACTGGCCGCTACTCATGCTTGGGCATGTGCATGGTCGATGTTTCTTACGGGAATGGAGTGAAGGGGTGTCAGATGACACAGGCGAGCGATGGCTTATCTGTCGAGGAGCGCACTCGCCGGCTTGTGGAGTTTCTCCGCGAGGGTGACTTCACATGGAAATTTGATGCCAGAGAGAGCTTCCCACCAATGCCGCTTAACACCGGCTGCAGGACGCTATCCCTTCGGGATAGACCGTGAAGAAGACGCTCAAAAACTGAGATACGCCCGCCGCGCTTCAGCCCTTAACTTTGCGCTTTGCACGGGGCGCGTTGCACTTAAACTGCCTCCATGAATTTGCCCGTCACCGGCGCGTTCCCGGCCTATCGCCCCCGGCGCTTGCGCCAGTCGCCTGCTTTGCGGCGGTTGGTGGCGGGCGTCGAGTTGAGCGCGCGCCAGTTGGTGTTGCCGTTGTTCGTGCGCGGCGGCCGCCGCGTTCGCCGGCCAGTGTCGGCCATGCCCGGCGTCTTTCAACTTTCGACCGATGAACTGGTCACCGAAGCGGCGGCGGCGCACGAAGCGGGCGTGCCGGCGGTGTTGCTCTTCGGCATTCCCGACGACAAGGACGCGCGTGCTTCGGGCGCTTACGCCGCCAACGGCATCGTGCCCCAGGCCGTACGGCGATTGAAAAAGGAATTGCCCGGCCTGCTGGTGATCACCGATGTCTGTCTGTGCGAATACATGAGCCACGGCCATTGCGGCGTGGTGCAACAGGGGAAATCCGGCGCAAAAATTCTAAACGATCCGACCTTGAAACTGCTCGCTCGCGCCGCGTTGAGCCACGCTGAGGCGGGCGCGGACGTGGTGGCCCCGAGCGACATGATGGACGGTCGCGTGCGCGCGATTCGCGAGGCGCTGGACCGGCGGGGTTTTGCGGACACGCCGATCATGGCGTATGCGGCCAAGTTCGCCTCGGCCTTTTACGGTCCGTTTCGCGAGGCGGCGGAATCGGCGCCGCGCTTTGGGGACCGGCGCAGTTATCAGATGGACCCCGCCAACGCGGAGGAGGCGCTGCGCGAGGTGGCGTTGGACATCCAGGAGGGGGCTGACCTGGTGATGGTGAAACCGGCGCTGGCGTATCTGGACATTTTGTACCGGGTCAAAACCATCTTTGGCTATCCGACGGCGGCCTACTCTGTGAGCGGCGAATACGCGATGATCAAGGCCGCCGCGCAGAAAGGCTGGATTGATGAGCGGGCGGTGGTGTGCGAAAGCCTGCTGGCGATGCGCCGCGCCGGAGCGGACATTTTGATCACCTACGCGGCGGCCGACGTGGCGCGCTGGTTGAAGGAAGGGCGCGGCTGAGTCGCGGGGGCTATTTGAGTCCGACCATGAACACGTAGCCCAAAATAATGATGAGCAACAGGCCCGTTACCACCACGATCGCGATGAAGATGCGGTTGGTCTTGTTGTTTTTTTTCTGAAAGGCGGTGGTTTCGACGGAACTGGAGCGCCCCCCCGCGGACGGTTCGTTGAACTTGACTCCTTGAGGGATGACGAGGGTTGAGTCCAAAGGTCTCTTACCGGTCCCACCGGTCAGCGGCGTGGATTCCAGGCGCATTTCCAACTGGCCCAGGCGCAGGAGCTGGCCAGGCTTGAGGACGGCCTCGGTGATTTTTTCGCCGTTGATGAAAGTGCCGTTGGTGGAGTTGAGGTCTTTGATCACCACGTCGTTGCCGCGCAGACTGATTTCGCAATGGTGGCTGGAGACCGACGGTTCGGGAATGGGAAAAGCGTTGTCCTCGACCCGCCCGACCGTGGTCTTTTCCACTTTCAGCTCGTAAGAGCGGCCGGTGAAGCCTTCGCTGAGAACAACAAGTCGTGGCATACAGCAGTTAGTCTGCGGGCATTATCTTCGCGGCCCGTTTCAAGTCAAACTTTTATGGTGCAAGGTGCCAGGCGGGCGCGCGTTTCAGGACCGGGGCCGTTGGACCGGCGCACCGGCTTGAAAGTTGTTTTATAGGGTGGGGCGAGACTCCGTCGAGCCGGGTCAGAACCGGGCCAACACGGCTCGACGGAGTCTCGCCCCACCTTGGCTTGGCTGATTAAACCGTCTCTAATGCTTCTGAATCAACGCGCGAAACTCGCCGAACAACGAGGTGGAATCGTGCGGGCCGGGCGAGGCTTCCGGGTGGTATTGCACGCAGTAAACCGGCCGGGTCTTGTGGCGCAGGCCCTCGACGGTCTGGTCGTTGAGATTGATGCGATTGACCGCGACGTCGCCGGGCAGGGAGGCGGCGTCCACGGCGAACCCGTGGTTCTGCGCGGTGATTTCCACCCTGCCGGATTCGAGGTCTTTGACCGGCTGGTTGGCGCCGCGGTGGCCGAACTTGAGCTTGAACGTTTTGCCGCCGAAGGCCTGGCCGAGAATCTGGTGCCCCAGGCAGATGCCGAAAATCGGAATGCCGCTCTTCACCAGATCGCTGACGGCCTGCACCGCGTAGCCCAGCGCCGACGGGTCCCCCGGCCCGTTGGAGAGAAAAATTCCCGCCGGCTTGTATTGCAGCGCTGCGGCGGCCGGCGTCGTGGCGGGGACCACCTGGACTTTGAAACCGCGCTGCCGGAGCCGCCGCAGGATGTTGTATTTCATGCCAAAATCGTAGGCCACGATGGGAATGTCCGCCGGCGGCAGCGGGTCGCGCACCTGGCGGGCGTTCGTGTTGGCCGTGCCGCGCACGAGGTTAAAGCTTGCGCTCTGCTCGTCCTTTTCGTCCCAGAGGAAGGGCGCCGGATGAGTGACTTCCTTGACGTAATCTACGCCCGCCAGGCCGGGCCAGTTTTTCGCCTGGGCAATCGCGTCGGCCTCCGAAATTTCTTCGGTGGAAATGAAGCCGTTGAGCGCGCCGCGCACGCGGAGTTTTTTGGTGAGCGCCCGCGTGTCTATGCCCTGGATGGCCGGAATGCCGTGGCGTTCCAGGTAATCGGGCAGCGACCCGTCGGCGCGCCAGTTGCTGAACAGCGGGGACAATTCGCGGATGACGAACCCGGCCGCGTGCGGGCGCCAGGATTCCACGTCCAGCGCATTGACGCCGTAGTTGCCGATGAGCGGGTAGGTCATGGTCACGATCTGGCCTTTGTAGGAAGGGTCGGTGAGGATTTCCTGGTAACCGGTCATGGACGTGTTGAAGCAGACCTCGCCGCAGGCCGAGGCGCGCACGCCGAAACCTTCGCCGTGATACACCGTGCCGTCTTCCAGGGCCAGGATAGCGTTCATGAATCAAGCGACCGAATCGCGCGCGATGCCAGGGGCGCGGCGCGTCCGGTCAAGTTTTACCGGCAGGAAAACGGCATTTCGCGTTTCCGCCACGCCGTGGCTGGTCCAGAAATGGAATCTGGAAGCTATTTGGTTTTCAGTTTCTTCAGCTTCGCGACGTAACCCTTGGCGCTGGTCCCGTCGTAGCCGACTTCCCTTTTCAACTCTTTGCCGTCGCCGTCCAAAATGATGACCGTGGGGTAGCCTTCGATTTTGTATCGCTCGGAGAGCGCCGCGTTGGCTTTTTTGAGCGCCTCCGGTTGTTGTTTGCTTTGGGGAAAGTCCAGTTCCACCAGGACCAAGCTGGCCTGGGCGAAGGCCGCAAATTCCGCCGACGAAAAAACGTCCTTCTTCAACTTCTTGCACGGCGGGCACCAATCCGAGCCGGTGAAATCCATCAGCACCAGTTTGTTTTCCGCCTTGGCTTTGGTCTTGGCGGCGGGCAAGTCGGTCAACCACTCGAACTCCGCCGCAACGGCCGCTTCACTTTTGTTCTGGGCGTTGCAGGCGGTGAAAGCGGCCGGGAGAGCCACGAGCGAGCAGATGGTGAGGAGACGCAGGACAGAAGTTTTCATGGAATGATTCGCCGTTAAGAGGTTCGCTGCTGGCAGGCTATTTCCGTTCAGATTGCCGGGGTGCGGCCGTCCTCAGGTTTTTTTGCGGCCTGCCTCGATCTTTGAGATGAAGGCCTTCGGGCCGCCTGGCATATAGCCAACCTGCTTCCACACTTCTTTGCCGTCGGGCGTGAGCACGACGAGAGTTGGAAAACCGCTCACCTGATGCTGGGCCTTGAGCTTGTCGTTCGCCGCTTTCAATCCGGCGCTCTGCGACTTCTTGTGGGGGAAATCGAGTTCCACGAGCACAAGGTTTTTCTTAGCATACTCAATGAACTCGGCCTTCGAGAACACGTCCTCGTTCAACTTGATGCACCAACCGCACCAGTCGGAGCCTGTGAAGTCGAGCAGTACAAGTTTATTATCCGTCTTGGCCTTGGCCTTGGCGGTGTCGAGGTTGGTGAGCCATTCGAGTCCGGCCGCCTGGAGTTGGCAGCACGTGAAACAACCGACAAACAGGAGTGCGAGTTTCTTCATATCATGGATTTCAGGTTAAGGTCAGCCGAAAAATAGTCCTGGTCACTCTCCCTTGCAAGTGATTTGTCCGCCGGGTAGTGTCTTAATCTTAATCTTTCTCTTGCTCTTAATCTCTGACCGGCAAGCGATTAAGATTACGATTAGGATCAAGATCAAGACACAACCGTCCCCCGACCACCGTCGCCACAGCCTTGCCTTTCATCGGCCAGCCATGAAACGGGCTGTTTGACGATTTGCTTAGCGACGCGCTGCGTTGATACACCCACTCGGCCTCCGGATCGAACACCGTCACGTCTCCGTCCGCGCCGATGCTCAAAGTCCCCTTGGCCAGCCGCAACAGGCGGGCGGGCGCGACCGTGAATTTGGCGATCAAATCGGAAAGCCCGAGCCGTTTCAAGTGATAGAGCTGCATCAACGAAAGCGCCAGCTCGGTCTCCAGCCCCGTGATGCCGAAGGGCGCGTAATCAAATTCCACGTCCTTTTCATAATCGCAATGTGGCGCGTGGTCGCTGCCGAGGATTTCCAGCGTGCCGTCCGCCAGCCCTTCGAGGAGCGCCTCGCGGTCGGCGGCCGAGCGCAGGGGCGGATTCATTTTGAAGTTCGTGTCATACACCGGCCAGGACGGTTTGGGAGCGGTGCCGCCGAAGCGCTCCAGAAATTCCCGGCCGTCGGTCTCCCAAAAACGGTCGCTCCCGGCGATGGCCGCGTCGGTCAGAACAAAATGATGCGGGCAGGCCTCGCCGGAAATCGGCACGCCGCGCGCCCGGGCCTCGCGCAGCATGCGCACGCTGCCCGCCGCGCTGAGGTGCTGGCAATGGATGTGCCCGCCGGTCAGCTCGGCGAGCAGGATGTCGCGCGCCACGATCGCCTCCTCGCCCGCCGCCGGCCACCCGCGCAATCCCAGCGCCGTGCTCCAGTAGCCTTCGTGCATCACGCCATCGCTCACCAGCGCGTAATCCTGGCAATGGTCCATCACCGGCAGGTCGAACATCCGCGCGTATTCCAGCGCGCGCCGCATCAATTCGTTGTTCTGCACGCAATGGCCGTCGTCGGTGATCGCCACCACGCCTGCCTTCTTGAGCGAGCCGATGGGCGCCAGTTCCTCGCCGGCGATGTTCCGGGTGATTGCGCCGGTGACAAACACGTTCACCTGGCCTTCGCGCGCCGCCCGCTCGTGGATCAGCGCCACCGTGCCGGAGTTGTCAACGGCCGGCGACGTGTTGGGCATGCAGACGATGGAAGTGAACCCGCCGCGCGCGGCGGCGGCGGTGCCGGTGGCGATGGTTTCCTTGGCCGCCTGGCCCGGTTCGCGCAGGTGAACGTGCAAATCAATCAGGCCGGGGCAAACCACCTTGCCAGTCGCATCAAAGCGCGTCACGTCGGACGGCGCACTCGCCGCCGCCTCCTTTCCGACGGCGGAAATTTTTCCGTCCAGAATCAACACGTCGGCGGTGGCGTCGAGATGATTGGCGGGATCGATCACGCGGCCGCCGGTGAGCAGGAGCGAATTCATCGGGGCGGGAGGATACACGGAGGCGGATTGACAACGCAAGCGCCGACGTTAAACTGCGGGCGGTTGCGGGTGTAGTTCAATGGTAGAACGGAAGCCTTCCAAGCTTCACACGAGGGTTCGATTCCCTTCACCCGCTCCATGCGTTCTCCCCGTGGCGCGTTTAGCCCGAGTTCCGAAGCTGAAACCACGGATTTCGCGGATGAGATGGATAATGAAAGCATTCCGTTCGTGAGGCTCTCTACGGATCGGTTCAGGGAGTTCCGTGCAGAAGTTCCGCTTCATCCGTGCCATCCGTGTCATCCGTGGTTCTCCATCCCGGTTTTCGGGTTTAGAACAAGTCGCCTTTGAGACCCTTCAAGCCATTGACGAGGAATTGCATCGCCATCGCCGCGAGCAGAAATCCCATGATGCGCACGGTGAGGCTCAACGCAATCGGACTCAGCCACCGCGCGCCCTCCGCCGACAGCCGCAGAATGACGTAGCTCACCGCACACACCCCGGCGATGCAGGCATACAAGGCGACGTGTTGTTGGAAATTTTGCGCCTGGCTGTGCAGCAGGATCACCGTGGAAATTGCCCCCGGCCCGGCGAGCATCGGCATGGCCAGCGGCGTGATGGCGATGTCCTCCTTGGCGGTGCCCGCGTCGGTTTCCGCCGGCGTGGTGACGACGGTGGAACGGCGCGCGCGCAACATGTCCAGCGCCACCAGCAGCAGGACGATGCTGGCGGCAATTTGAAACGCCGGCAGGGTGATGCCGAGAAACTGGAAAATCCATTTTCCCAGCGCGGCGAACGCCGCCAGGATGCCCGCCGCCACCAGGCAGGCCAGTCGCGCGGTCTTGATCCGTTGCGCCGGCGTGTCGCGCGGGGTCATCGCCAGAAACGCCGGCACCGTCGCAATCGGATCAATGATCACAAACAACGAGCTGGCGGCCAGCAGCACGTAACCCAGCAGCGTGGTTTCGGTCGCGTTCATGCGGCGCAGGGCGCGAGAATGGCTTCCTTCATGCCGTGAATGATTTTCTTGTCCGCCGGGCAGATGGTGGCAAGCACGCCGCCGAGCGTCGCCCTCGCGGCGTCGCCCTGGCCGGCCACAAAATAGTAGGGACACAACCGCACGCGGCCCTTCATCGGCGTGAGCTGGCCGCGCTCGAAATCAAACCACGCGGTGTCCACGGTTTTGGGCTTCTGATAGCGTTGCAGGATGAACGGGGTCCGCTCGAAACTGTTCAAGGCCTTGTCCACCGCCGCGCTCCAATCGGCCAGGGACAAATCGCTGCCGAGATAAACGCCGCGCGCCCCCCAGGCGTGCTCGGAAAAGCCGGAGACCTTCAGGATCAAGTCGCGCTCGCGATGGGAAAACAGTTTGAGCTGGTGCCAGTCGGTGAGATTCAACTCCGGGATGGCGCCGTGCGGGGGCAGGGGCGCCGGATCCACCAGCCAGGTGTATGGGACGAGCCGCAGCAGGCGCTCGAAAAACGCCTCGCCCAGTTCCTGCCGCCAGAAGCTGCGGAGGTTGCGGTTCCAGAGCAGGGCGAAGAGCAGCTTCTCCTCGAAGAACGCCTTGGGCGGTGGCGTCAGCTGGATTTTCTTTTCCGGCGCCAGCGCGAACAAGGTGTGCGCCGCCGGCACATTCGCCAGATCGAACAACTCGAAGAACCGGTAAACCGCATCACCGGGTTGGAAGCCGGTGAATTCTGCATTCCGCACTGCGCATTCCACGTTCCGCATTTGTCCGGCCAGCCATTCCATCTCCGGCCGGTAAGTGGCCGATTCCTCCGAGACGACGATGTGGACGCGCGGCGCGTCGCCGAAGATGCTGGCGAAGCCGCGCAACATGCCGTCGGCGTTTCCGATGACGCTGGCGCCCGTGGCGGCGTAAGTTTGGTTCAACCAGCCCGTCAGCCCGATGCCGCCGGGCACGCTGTCCAGTTCGGTGACGCTGATGCCGCTCTCGGTCAGCAACAAGTCGGGGCGGATGACGCGCGGCAGTTCGTTCTTGAGCGCGTCGGCGCGCTGAAGTTCGACGAGTTCGGCGGGCTTGCCCTGGTCGAGCCACTGCGCGACCCACGCGGGTTGTTTGCCGGCGACGCTTTGGCGGTAGAGCAGGTTGACCGCGCGGTTGAATTGGAGCAACAGCCGGCCCAGCGATTCGAGTTCAGCGGCCAGTTCCGCACCGATGGAAAAAGGCGTTGGCGCAATGCGCCAGTCCTGGCCGGCGAACAAACCGCCCGGCGGCAATTGGTCGCGGATGAAGCGGGCATAGCCAGCCTTGGTACCTGATAAATCGGATGTCACAGTAGTCACAGCGATTCGATAGGGTGAAGGGTCAGCCAAATGTCCATCTGCCGAAAACGAGTTCTGTGCTGCAAGTTCAACTTAACGAAGCGCTGGCGATTCGCCGCAGCGCGGCACAGCCTCAACTGAATGGCCGCGCCGGTCGCCGGATCACCCGCAACACGCGAAGCGTTTGGAGTGCGGTGGCTGGCGGGGAACAGGGCTGACACCGCTTTCCCTTCGCGGGGCCGCCCGTTATTGAACTGCAGCGGCAGCAGGAATTCGAAGCGAGAAAATCCGCTCATGCGTCAATGGATCTCCCACTGTGAATCTCACACCTTCCTGGGCCAGGGCGGATAGTGCCGCTTCAGGCGCCATCGTTTCTCCGCTCGACCAGCTTTTGAACGAAAAGCGACCAGCCAGGAACCCCAACCCACGCCGTTCCGTGTCACTGTCGGGGAAGCGAATGATAATCATGGTGCCAAGCTAGTGTGTTTGCCAGGCGTCTGCAAGCGGCGTTTCTGCGCCTACGTCCGCACCTGCCCGCTCCCGTAGCCAATCCACTTGTAGGTCGTCAATTCTTCCAGGCCCATCGGGCCGCGCGCGCCGAATTTATCCGTGCTGATGCCGCTCCCGGTCAGCAACAGGTCGGGGCGGATGAAGCGCGGCAGTTCGTTCTTGAGCGCTGGCGCGCGCTGCAACTCGATCAACGCTGCCGGCTTGCCCAGGTCCAGCCACCGCGCGACCCACGGCGGCTGTTTGCCCGCGGCGCTCTGGCGATAGAGCAGATTGACCGCGCGATAGAATTGGAGCAGCAGCCGACCGAGTGATTCCAGTTCTCGTGCGAGTTCGGGGCCGATGGCGAACGGCGCTGGCGAGATTCGCCAAGTCTGGTCGGCGAACAGGCCGCCGGGGGGAAGCGCGTCACGGATGGCCGTCGCTGCGAGTGCGGGCGACATGAAAATCAAACGCCCTCGTAAACAGCAGAAAGGGGCACCGCCAGCTTGAGCGATTTCAGCGGAAGCTTCGCTTTTGCCCCGGAGACTTTCGCGGCTTTCCAACCGTTGGCGCGGCGAAACACAGTGACTTCCTGCGGCGCCTGCGCCACGAGGACGTATTCCTCCAGCGACGGGATGCTGGTGTAGGCAAAAAATTTCTCCCGCTTGTCCACGCGCTCCGTGCTCTCGGAGAGGACCTCGATGATCAGTTTGGGATAACGCACGAAGCGCGGATGGATGTCGCGCTTGTCGCAGGTGACGACGATGTCTGGATAGTAATAATACTCGTCGGTTCGCAGGTGGAAGTTCACTCGTACATCGCTGATGAAAACCCGGCAAGGCCCGCCTTTGATCTTTCGGCGTATCTGAAACAAGAGGTTTTGCGAAATCTGGTTGTGCGCGAGCGTTTCGCCGGCCATGGCATAGACCAACCCACCCAAATACTCGTGCCGAATCTGGCTCGCTTTCTCTGCCGCAAGATAATCCGCGACGCTTACGAGATCGCCTTTGACCGCTGCTTGCATGGTCATAATCTGTCTTAACGCTTGGCGTATGACAAGCGCCTCGATCAAGTCCGAACTGGCCGGTTGCCAAGAACTGCTCAGGGAGCTTCCTCAAGCTCGATATCGTCGAACCAGGCGTCGCCGGCGGCGGCGTCTCCGGCGCCGGTCAACTGGCAGGCGATTTGGATCCAATCATTCTGGCCGGAAGCGAAGGTCACGGAAACCGGAGTCCAGTCTTTTTACCCTGTTCCCGTCCTGATCAACCCCTCCACTTCAGCGATCAGCGTCGGGATGTTCGGCTCGGTGAAGCTCATTTGTAGGGCCGGAAGGCGATGGTGTTTGATGTCGGGAGGAACGTGCTTGTGGTGCGGATGCGTGGACTGGAGCGAAGGCTCATCCGGATGCGGCTGGCAATCGTACCAACAGACCTTTTCCATCCCGCGCCAGATTTCGTAGCCATAGGCATCGATCACGGCAGGACTGCGATGCGTGAGGATCCGTTCCACCACCTTGACTCGGAATCCGCCGTCAAAGTTGATCTCCCCCGCCACGCGCGCCAACGTGGCGCCACGCCTTACGAGAGTGACGGTGGTTTGGCCGATGGACTTGAACCGCTCCGGCAACGTATAGAGGAACAGTTCGTAGTCCTCCAGCGTGCGGAGGGGATTGTTCATGCGGTCGCATGGACCAACCCGGCCAGCCCTGGGCGCTGCGCCTGAAGCCGGCTGATCTCGTTGCGATACTCCGCCAGTCGCGCCAGCCAGGTTCGGTACACGCTGGCCCATTCCGTAAAGTCCAGCACCCAGGCATCGTTCTCCGGTTCCTCGCCGTGCGCGTAGGCGGCGTGGAACACGTCCGAGCGAATGCCATACTTGCGCTCGAAGGCGATCAATTCCTCTTCCAGCGCGTGGATGTCGGTCAGCAGTTCTTGAGCGCTCATAAACTTGCTGGAATCTAGCCCAATCAGGCGAAAGTGGAAAGGCGAAGTTTTTCCATCGGGGAGTCAAGGGTCGGGCAGATATTTGCGCCGACTGACGTCGGCGGCTACGGGGTTTCCTGAAGCTCGATATCGTCAAACCAGGCGTGGCCGGCGGCGGTGTCACCAGAGCCGGTCAACTGACAGGCGACTTGGACCCAATCGTTCTGGCCGGATGCGAAGGTCACGGAAACCGGGGTCCAGTCTTTGGTTTCCCCAAGCCCGGTCGTGGAAGACCTGTGTAGCCGCGGACGTGAGTCCGCGCTGATCAATCGGGAAACGCGCAAGGCGATGGGGTAGTCGAAGATTGGCGGGATATTTGCGCCGACTGACGTGCGGCGGCTACCTCGGTGTAGCCGCGGACGTGAGTCCGCGCTGATCTCTCCGGGAACGCGCGCGCCATTCGAAGAATCGAGAGGTGGTGGAATGTTTGCGCCGACTGACGTCGGCGGCTACTTTGCCGTAGCCGTGGACGTGAGTCCGCGCTGATTTTCCGGGAAACGCACGCGCCCGGCCGAGGCCAAGCAGCGGCAGGAAGTTTGCGCCGTCTGACGACGGCGGCTACTTGGGCACCGCATTCGAGAACTCGCCGGCATCGAACCGCTTCCAGAACTCGGCGGCTGGTACGGGGTTTTGCTTTCCCCCGGTGCCGTCAATCAACTCAATGGATTTCATCTTCCGGATCGTCTCCATCCCCTTGGTGATGCGGTCTGCGGAGAAGCGCAGCGTCTTCAGGGTTGCTCCCTCGAGTGTCGTGAGGTCGGTGACTTCGGTTTGTCCGCAATCGAGCTCGGCCAACGGCATGCCTTTCAGGGGAGAGAGATCAGCAATGCGGTTCCCGACGCAAACCAGGGTGTGGAGCGGCATGCTGGCCAAGGGTGCAAGATTCGTGATGCCGGACCTACACACGGCGAGCCACTCCAGTTTCATCCCGCGAAGCGGAGAAAGGTCCAATATCCGGGCCTCGTCCAGGTTGAGGTATGTGAGGGGCATGCCCGCCAGCAGAGAGATGTCGGTGATACTATTGAAACCGGCCCAGAGAGTGGTCAGTTTCATGCCGCGCAGTGGGCTCAAGTCCGCGACCTGGCATTGGTGAATATAGACGCTCGTCAGCGGCATCCCTTGCAGGGGAGAAAGGTCTCGGATTTTGTTGTTCTCGCACGACAGCAAAGTTAGAGGGAGGCCCTTCAATGGTGAGAGGTCGGTGAGGCCAAGGCTGTTCAGCAAGGCCTTCACAATCTTTCCGTCTTGGACGATGAAATCTCCCTTGCCGTTGTAGTTCGGACTCAGTTCGCGCAGTTTGGTGTGGAGGGCTTCGACCTGTTTGTCCGCGGGAAGCTTGTCGCGTTGGGGGATGAAGCTGGCCAGGCCGCGATGCTTCACCGCCGCCGCCTTCATCGTCTTGAGGATCGTCGCATCGGTCGTCTGGTCCTGCTTCATGCCCGCCAGCGCGGCGTCGTAAAACTTGATCGCTTCGTCGAAGCGGTTCTCGGCGTAGGCGGCGTCGGCTTGCTTGAGGATGGAGCGCCAATCAGCACGCGGCGGGGCGACGGGAACCGGGACCGCAGGTCGCGGCGAAGGCGGAGCCGGGGCTGGCACTTCCTCAAGTTCGATATCGTCGAACCAGGCGTCGCCGGCGGCGGTGTCGCCGCCTTCGGTCAACTGGCAGCCGATTTGGATCCAATCGTTCTGCGCGGAAGCGACGGTGACGGAAACCGGAGTCCAGTCTCGGGTCTCCGCAAGCCCTTCTGTGAAAACCGCCGGGCTGGGATTTGGAAGGAACTCCACCACTCCCAAGCTGGCTCGTGCGCCGCCCGTCAGATTCTCCGTCCGTATCCAGCCGGAGAGCTTGTAGGAAGCGTTGCGTTTCACTTTGGCCATGAAGATCCAGACGCCGCTTCGGAAGGGCTGGGCCGTGATCTTGATGCTGCGGGAACCAGTGTGGCCAGTCTTTGCGTGCGCAAACTTGGTCGCCGAGAACGCCCACGTTCGCACCGACCAGCCCAGCGGCCAGCCCTCGTCGGCTTCTTCAAACGAGCCGTTCACCATCTGGCCTTCGCCCCGGGAAATCTCCTTCATGGCCACCAGACTCACATCGTCGAACCAGGCTTTGCCGGCGACCGGTCCCCAACTGCCAAAAATGCATTGCATGACGAGGTTGTTGCAGGGAAGCGCATTGAAGACCGTTTCAAGCCTTTGCCAATCGTTTGAACCACGAATGATATTCCGGGCATTACGCATGTTGGCCCCTTGTCCCGGACTCGCGTCAATGTATGCACCCTGCCCGCCCTTGCTCTCGACGCCTTCGGTTTTGACCCAGCCGGAGAATCGGTAGTTCTGCCAAGGCTGCACCGTGACCGATTGAAACCAGTTTCCATCCCCCTTTTCCTTCGACGAGATTGCCACGCTGCGCTTGCCGCTGTGCGCCTCGGTGGACCACTCAAACTTGATGTCCGACTTGCCATCACTCCAATCAAAGGTGCTCCACTGGGCCGGCTTGCCCGGTTCGCCTTCCAACTCGAAATCGCCGTTGGCCAGAAGGTTTGCTCGCTCATTCCAAGGCTCCACCGACACGTTGTCCAACCAGATAGCATAGGTGCCAACGGAGCCGACGATGGTGATGGGAGTGGTGGAAGCCTGCGCGATGAAAACGAAACTGTAGGTACTCCAATGGCTGCCTTTCACGCTTGCGTAGTTGGTAAATGAAACGTTGGTCGGTCCAGCGCTAACGAGAATACTGATGGGATCTCTGACTGTGTATCCAGCACTAGGGTTAACGAATAGACCCAAATCAAGAGAGAGCCGGTACATTTGGCCAATTCGGGTTGCGATGGTCTGAGTGACACCCCCATGCGGTGGGCTGTCGGTATGGCCTGTGAGTTCCACGAAGCAGCCACTGTTTGTCTCGCCGTTTATGGTAAGTTCGTCTGAAACGATGGTCCATCCCGGTATCTGCGTGGAACCGAGCTTCAGGCTTAGCTCTTGATACTGTTGCCCCGGCACAAGCGGCCCAAGCTCGAATCCGCCGTTGGTGATGAGGTTTTGTGCTCGCGCCGCAAATGCACGTCTGGCTGCCACCTCCTCGATGCTTAAGTCGGGTGGTTGCGGTGGCAGAGCCGCAGACGGCGGGGTGACCGGCATCGGAACTGGAGCAGGGATTGCGGCGGGATTCGGTGACGGTAATCTCAAAGCCCGCCCCGGCACGGGCCTTGCCCCGGGCTGTGCCGCCCCAGGAACCGCTGGAGGAGGAGGCAGCATGGCGGGCGCGGTAGTCGGTACTGTGGGCGATGCGCTGACGGAGAGCTTCTGGATTTCATTCGAGGACACGGCGATGAGACTGACGTTGTCGATGGCAGCTCCATCCATCTGGACTCCGGGCGTCGTGTCTTGGAATGTCAATGTGGCAAGGCCGGTGTTCGTGGCAGTGAACGTAAGACTCTGACGACGCCAAAATGGCGCTCCCGCCGCAGGATCGCGCGCAAGGCTCTTCGAGTAGCCTCCAATCGAGACTTCGAGTGATGCGGGATGAAGCAGGTTGACGCAGTAAGCCATGTCGAAGGTCAGCAAGTAAGCCATGCCTTTCACCAAGGAAATTTCCTGTGAGATTGATCTGTGCTTGAGGACACCGCTGAGGTTTAACGAATTGAATCCGTCGCTAGCCGGCCAGTAATACCGAACGATATCCACATTGCCCGGGGAACCCACGGTCCATCCCATGATATCCGTTGAACCGCTCGGAAAATTCCGGCCTTTCTCGGTGAGCCCGACTATTGGCGATTCGAAGCTGCCGTTGACCACGAGGTTCTGATGGGCTCCCGCGATGCTTGCGGTGCCTGTTTTGGTGGATGGGGCCATCTTCGAGAAAACAAAGGCCACCATCGCCACGACGGCCAAGGCAGCGCCTGCAATGGCCAGATTTCTGCGCGTCGGCTTGCCGAGGCCCACGGTTCCACGCGGGCCGACCGGCTCTTTGCCCTTCGCCACTCGCTCCAGGTCGGAGAGCACATCCGCCATCGTCGCGTAGCGGTCGCGCAGTTCCCGCGCCATGGCCCATTCGGCGATGGCGGCGAGTTCTTTCGAGGCTTTGGGGTTGACCTTCAGGATCGGCTCCGGGGGGCCGGCGGCGATTTTCTTGAGGATGATCTCGATGGACGGGGCGGTGTAGGGCGGCTGGCCGGTGAGCATTTCGTAGAGCATCGCGCCGAAGGAGTAGATGTCGCAGCGGGTGTCCTCGGCCTTGCCTTGCACCACGGCGGGCGACATGTAGGGAGCGGTGCCTTCGAGGGAGCTTTGTTGCACGTCCACGAACGAGTCGTTGAACACGGTGCGGAGCAGGCCGAAGTCGGTCAGGTAGGCGTGGCCCTCGCGGTCCATGAGCACGTTGGCCGGCTTGAGATCGCGGTGGATGATGCCGCGGCCGTGGGCGTAGCTCAGGGCGCTGGCGACCTGCCGGGCGATGTCGAGGGCCGTGTTCGTGGGCAGCGGTTTTTGCGGGCCAATGCGCCGGGCCAGGCTGCCGCTCTCGATGTAGGGCACCACGTAGAACGGCCGGTCGTCGCTGCCGGAGACCTCCATTACTTTCAGAATGTTGGGGTGGCCCATCGCGTAGGCATGGCGGGCCTCGGTCAGGAAGCGGTGGACGGAAGCGTTGTCCTGGGCAAGCTGGGGTTTGAGCACCTTGATCGCCACCTTGACGTTGGTGGCCGGTTCGCGGGCCAGCAACACTTCGCCCATGCCGCCCTGACCGAGCACCTTGATCACATCGAAACGGCCGATCTTGCCGAGCATCCCGGGCTGGTCGGGTTGCTGCATGATGCCGGCCCGGAGCAGGTCTTCACCCGCGCCGGGTGAGGTGGAGGAGATGGGGGCGGGCTGGCTTTCCTTCACGGTCTTGTTGGCCTCGTCACTCATGGGAGGGCTTCCTGCGGCGGGGGTGGAATCGGAGTTCATAGGTCACTTGTTGGCGTAGCCGCCGACGTCAGTCGGCGCACTTGTCCGAGGATGCAAAGAAGATTGGCGCGGACTGACGTCCGCGGCTACGGATTGCAGGGCGCGCTCAGTGAGTGCGGCGCTCCGCCGAGACGCTGCTACGACCAGTTGGAGTTTTGAGGTCATGGTCAGGGGTGCAGGTTGAGGATTGCCGACGTCAGTCGGCGCACTTGTCCGAGGATGCAAAGAAGATTGGCGCGGACTGACGTCCGCGGCTACGACCAGTTGGAGCTTTGAGGTCACGGTCAGGGGCGCGTTAATGGTTGTGCTTGCCGTGTGGCGGCTTGCCCAAGCCGGACTTCCCGTTGGCCGAAAGCTCTTTCAGCCCATCTTCAAGCAACTGGCGCGTGGTCGTGTCCAGCCAGTTTTGCGCGAGGCACTGTTTGACGCCGTTTCGGATTTCCGCGTCCTCCAGCCGTGTGATACGGCGCTGACAGCGGACCATTGCCACGACAATGCTGGCGAAGTAAAGGACGGTGGCGATCTCCCGTGGGAGCGGCCCCCCCCGGCTAAGGCGGCAGGCCTTGGCGAAGTCCTTGGTCAGCTTGAGCAGTTCGAGCGGGGGATTGGAGTGGTGGAGCAGGTCGCCGAAGCTTTTGAGCAGCAGGCCCTGGGACGCGGCGGTCAGCCGGAGTTGGGAGGCCAGGCGCTGTTCCATAGTTGCCAAGTCCACCCGGATCGGGGCGGAAAGCTGGTGCTTGAGAATGGCCGCCAGTTCCGAGGCGTTCCAAATCCGGCAGTCGTCCGATCCCGCGTCCAGGAGGGCGACCATGCCGCGTGAATCGGAATCCAGAAGGGCCTGATCATAGTTTTCCATAATTCTGCCTTTGCTGATTTTCGCCGCCAGTTGCGTCTTTGCCCTCTACTACGCAATCTTGCTCCCGATCCTGCGCGGCCCGGCAAAAAAACTTCCCTTTTGGAGGCCGCAGCCTATTCTTCACCCAGGAATGCGTAGCCGCGGACGCTAGTTCGCGCTGACTTCCTACAGCACCGTGGAAAAGTGCGCCGACTAACGTCGGCGGCTACGGTGTATTGAAACGATTTGAACCAATGGAAGCAAAATGAAAACGCGCTTGGTAAACTACCGTGGCGGGAAGATTGATCTGGCGTTCCCCATTGAGGGAGTTCGGGTCACCATCGGCCGGGAGGCGGACAACATGATCCAGTTGCCGCACGAGAAGGTGTCCAAACACCACGCGGTCATCGTGTCAGCCAAAGACGTTTGGGAGATCAAGGACCTCCAAAGCACCAACGGCGTGCTCGTCAACGGCAAGCCGGTCCAAAGCGCCAAACTGACGGATGGGGATCGGGTGAAGATCGGGCCGTTCGAGTTCTATTTCGAAGCTAATGTGCCGTCGTACGACTGGGTGCCCTCGCACATCATTGACATGTCCTCCGCAATCCACCTGAAGACCATTCCCAAGACCGGGCCGTCGGAGGAGAGGTAGTCCTGCCGGACAGGGGCGATCACAGGACCCGTAGCAGCGGACGTGAGTCCGCTCTAACTTTCCGCCAGACAGAACAAGTGAGCGGACTCACGTCCGCTGCTACGGGTGAAGGAATCTCGCTGTGTTGTCAGTTGGAGAGAACGCGCTTCAGTTCGCGGATTTCCGCTTCGACCTGAGCGTCGGTTTCCACGGTGTCCCGGATGACTTCCTCCAACAGTCGGCGAAACATCCGCTTGGCGGTGATGAGCGCGTTGGAGGCCTGTGTCGGGGACTGGAAGCCATACCGGGCCACCAGGGTTTCGTACGGGAGGGCGTTCCCGGCGCCGAGCAGAGGCTGGAGAATCCGGCCATCGAAGATTTCCCAGAGGTCCAGGCGCCGTTTCTGCTCGCACTCGACGCGCATCCGGCGGACCACTTCAGCCAGCAAGTGCCTGGCCCATTCCAGGTTGTAAAGGTCCTCCAGCGAAGCGTCCGCCGAGGGAACGTTGTGAAGCCCTACAGAGTCGGGCACAGGTGCGGCGGCGGGGGCGCGTTTCTGGGCGCGCTGTTTCCGCAGATTATCCAGCGCGTAGTTTTTCAGAACCTTGAAGATGAAGCTGCGGAACCGGCCTCGCGCCGGCCGGGCGTCCACCAGCACGTTTTTCGTGAGCACCTTGTCAGTCACAAAGCCTTGGATCAGATCGTCCGCCACTTCGGGTGGGAAGCCCATGCCGGCCGTCAGAAATTTCCGCATGACCGGGTAGTACACGGAGAGCAACTCGTTCAGCGCCGTTTCCTGTACCTGCGGGGCGTCGGTCTGGACGCGGAGCACGAGCGACCAGCGGGTCAGGGGGCAGCCGGCTTCAGCATCCGCTTTCATTCTGAACGGGGCTTCAGGTGCGAATCTGCCCGCTCCCATACCCGATCCACTTGTAGGTCGTCAACTCCTCCAGGCCCATCGGGCCGCGCGCGCCGATCTTGTCGGTGCTGATGCCGATCTCGGCGCCCATGCCGAACTCGCCGCCGTCGGTGAACCGCGTCGAGGCGTTCCAATAAACCGTCGCGCTGTCCACCTCGGCGAGAAACTGTTTCGCGCGCGCCTCGTTGCGCGTGACGATGCTGTCCGAGTGCGCCGAGCCGTAGTGATTGATGTGGTCAATGGCGGCCTGCACGCCGTCCACCACGCGGACGTTGAGGATGTAGTCGTTGTATTCGGTGGACCAGTCGGCGTCGCTGGCGGGGATGAGTTTTAAGTTTTTAGTGTTTAGTTTTGAGTTGAGGACGGTGCGTGACTCGTCGTCGGTGCGCAGCTCAACATTCTTTTCCGCCAGTTGCTGCGTAATGACCGGGAGAAACGTCGGCGCGACCGATTTGTCCACGAGCAGGGTTTCCATCGCGTTGCAAACGGCCGGGCGCTGGCACTTGGCGTTCAAGACGATGGCCTCGGCCATTTGCAGGTCGGCGTCGCGGTCGACAAAGACGTGGCAGACGCCCTTGTAATGTTTGATCACCGGCACCTTGGAGCACTCGGCCACCGCGCGGATGAGGCCTTCGCCACCGCGCGGCATGCAAAGGTCCACGTATTGCGTGAGCGCGAGCAACTCCTTGATCGCTTCGCGGTCGGGGATGGGCACGACTTGAATGGCGTGCGCGGGAAAATTGCCCATCGCCTCCAGCGCGGCCTCGACCATGATTTCGGCGATGACACGGTTGGAGTTCAATGCTTCCTTGCCGCCGCGCAGGATCGTGGCGTTGCCGGATTTGAGGCAAAGGCTCGCGGCATCCGCCGTCACGTTGGGCCGCGACTCGTAGATGATGACGACGACGCCGATGGGGGTGGAAACTTTTTGCAGCCGCAGGCCGTTGGGGCGGACGCGTTCGTCGAGCACGCGGCCCACGGGATCGGGGAGCGCGGCCACTTCGCGGAGGCCGTTGGCCATGGCGGTGATGCGTGGGTCATCGAGCTGGAGCCGGTCGAGCATCGCAGCGGAGAGGCCCATCTGCGCGGCGGCTTCCATGTCGCGGGCGTTGGCCTTTTTGATGTCCTCGCGGTCGCGTTCGAGCGCCCCGGCCATGGCGAGCAGGCACTCGTTCTTCTCCGCCGTGGTGAGCCGGGCGAGTTCGCGCGCCGCCGCTTTGGCCTGTCTGGCCAATTGCGTCATCTGTTCCGCCAACGTCATGCCGCCAAAGTAAGCCAATCGGCGAAAGTTGAAAGCCGGAAAACGACTTTCAAAACCGCCAGGTCAAGCCGGCGCGCACGCGCCAGTCCGGGACGCTTTGCAGGGCAGTGTTGCGGATGCTCACCGGCAGGTCCACGCCCAGTTCGGCGCTGAACTTGTCCTTCAACGTGGCGCTGAGTTGCGGCCCAAGAAAGACCGTCGTGATGCCGGTGTCGTCCGCGCTCACGCCCATGAAGGTATCGCGGCCCTTGGTCTCGCCGGACACGCTGGCCTGAAGCGCGACGGTAAACTCTTGCTTCAACCACAGGAACACGCCCGGCCCACCCGCCCACATGAGGTCATTGGCGTAGCGATAATCGAAATCGCCCGTGGTGCGGATCGAGTATTGCACGTTGGCGTTGAGGAACACGCGCTGCCAGCGCGTGAAAATGCCGGTGCCGATGAGGCCGTCCACCGAGCCGCTGCCCAGCGTGAGGTCGTGCCCGTGGATGCCGCTGTCCGGCGCGCCCGGCGGCGGCGGCGGCGCGGTCAATTCGTCCACTTCCTCGTGCAGGCGGTCGGTGCTGCCGGTCGGAAATTTCACACCGCCGAGCACGTGCCAGGTGAACGTGGATTTTTTTGTTTCGTGCCGGTAAAGCAGCGCGTGGCCGAGGAGCGACACGTCGCCCACGCCGGTTTCCGTGCCGCGGTCAATGTCGAACCCATCGGGGCGCTGGAACGACCGGTGGATGAGGGGCAGGTTGAACTGCACGCCGACGCGGTCGGTGAAGTTGTAGCCAAGGACAAGCTGCGAGATCGAGCTGTCCCAATATTGCGGCACGTCGTTCGGCACTTTCACGCTGTCCTGCTGCAACGTGTCGAAGTGAGTGAATTGTTCGGCGAGGCTGACATGCCAGCCTTGGCCCGACTCACCGCGGGCTTCGATGGCGTTATAGACGTTGCACAGGTCGCAGCCCAGCGCCGCGCCGGCCGGCGGAAAAAACAAAAGGAACAAACTGATTTTCAAATTTTTCATTCCAACTTTTCAAAATGCGAGCAGACGGAATGCAACCGTCGCTCAAGGTTTCAATCACGGGAACAATCGCACCGCGCAACGAAGCGAAGGCAAGCCAGCGAACGAAAGATCAGACCGGGGACCAACGCGGCGGGGGAACCGGCGGCGATTCGACGCGCGCGCCCTCCGCGGCGTGGGCTGTGTGTGGCCGCGGGAGGACTTGCGGTGGGTAGAGGAGCGGCCTGGCGGAGACGTAAAAGAATTCGAGTTTGACCGTGAGCGGCGGCAGATCGGGGCGCTGCTCGGTCTCCCGGCCTTTTTCAATCTTCTTGCACAGTTGGCAGGGATGTTTGCCGTCGAAAGTTTTTGCCAGAGCCACCGTCAGCGGGGCGGTGCGGGCGTGCTCGACGACCATCGTCGTCCACGCGACGGATTGGAGGAGCGTCCAATGCCCGCCGGTCGCGCCGAGCAGCGCGAGGATCAGGAGGTAATGACCGAGCCTGGCAAGCACAAGGCGTATTTGTATGGGAGTGGAGAGCGGAAGTCAACAGGCGTGCGGGCGCAGTGTTTGGAGTTCAAGCTTTAGCGTGGATATTTCACAAACCTCGTAGCCGCCGACGTGAGGAGGCGGATCGGGCGGAGGTTTGCAAAGGTCCGCCTCCTCACGTCGGCGGCTACAGGCTGACGCGGTTTCAATCGGCGTGTGAAATAATTAGGTTAGGCTGAAGACAGGCTGAAGCCTGAACTCCAAACCAGGATCATGGCGCGATCCACACCAGCGTCCCGACTGGCAGCTTGTCGAAGAGTGGCAGAAGGTTGGCCGCGGCGAGGTGAATGCACCCGTGCGACGCGGGCCGGCCCAGCGTCGTTTCGTCGCCGACACCGTGGATGTAGATGTAGCGGGCGAAGGTGTCCACGAGGCCGCCACGATTGAAGCCCGGTTCCAGTCCTTCGAGCCAGAGAATGCGATGCGCGATGGTGGCATTGGGCAGGCCGTTCCATGTCAGGCCAACGGCGACACGGCTCTTGAAGACGGTGCCGATGGGCTGGCCGCCGCCGATTTTTTTTGCGATACGGTGCAGGCCGAGTGGCGTGCCATGGGAGCCGGTCGTCTGGCTGGTGCCGAAACGGGAGGTGGAAATTAGAAAACGCCCGAGTGGCACGTAATCGGGAAACAGTCGAGTGAGATGCGCCTGGCAAGGGCATCTGAGGGCCGATAGATGCCACATTCGCTGCCGGCGGACACTAACCCAAAGCACTTCTTCTGAGAAAGAAATTCCCCGACGTTTTACGGCGAGGAAGAATTCAATCGGCAGCCACAAACGCGGTGAAGCTGCCGCCGGTCCTGGAGCCCGACGGGTCATTGAAGTTTTTTCACGAGTACCTTCGACCTGCGGCCGCTTTGCTCGAATCGCTCGGGTGACAGGGCAGGGGAGAGTTCTGGCGACATTGCGCTTATCGGGTTGAAATCGCAGCAGCGTCTGTCAGCAGGCCGTTGCTCCGGATCACTCCAAGGGCGTCAGCTCAATTTTGCGGTACCAGACTTCCGCGCCTTCGGTCTGGACGAGGATTTTGCCTTTCGTGACGGAGAGGCCGCGGGCCTGGTTCACCAGTTGGCCGTTCACGTAATACGTCAGCGTGTCGCCTTTGCAGATGGCCTCGACGTGGGTCCACTGACCGAGGCGGCTCTCCACGTCGTTTTTTCCGCGGAAGCCGGCTTCGTCTTTCCACGCCGGGTCGCGGCCCATCCAGTTGAGGCGGCCGTGGTTGGTGAAGGCCACCGGAGGGGAGCCGGGTTTGAAAAAGGTTTGCTTGTCCTGCACCACGCCTTCGGAGGCGAGCTTCAACGTGACGGGTTTGCCGGCGTTGTCCTTGCCGGTGGCGTTGACGACGAGAATGTCGCCGGTGCCGCCTTCAATGATCTGCAATTCATACGAGGTCATCCAGGGGCCCGGCCCGTTGGGGCCGACGCAATGGAGCAGCAGGCCGCTGTCGCGGGCGCGGTCCTTGCGTTTGCCGTAGGTCGGTCCGCCCCATTTGTATTCGAGCACGAGCCGGTAGTTTTCGAATTCGTGCCTGGTGATTATGCCGCCGAAGTAACCGAGGTCGCCCTTGCCGCCGCCTATTTTCAACAGGCCATCCTGCACGGTGAAGATGCCGGGGTTCTCGTACTTGGTTTCGACGGTGTAGGTGTACCAACCGTCAAGATTGCGCCCGTTGAACAGGGGAATGGTTTTGCTGTTTTCAGCGGCGCGACCGGAGAGGGCAAGCACGCCTGTCAAGGCGAGGAAAAGAATGCAACGCATGAGGTTTTCCTACGCACACCGGGAGCGAAGCACAAGCAGATTTATTTCCGGCGAGAGAAAGCGCCCGAGGCGGGGAAACCCGCTGCTCCTGGTCAGTGTGCCACCGAGGGGAGCGGCAGGTCGCTGACCCCCAAAAGCTCGCCCAGGGGAACCCATTCGTTGAGGCCCTCCGTCCAAGCCAGATCGGTGGATTTCAAAATATCGGCAATCAGACACTGCGTGGCGATGTCCTGATTAAAGACGCCCAACGCTTCGCCCTTGCGAGAGACATGGATCATTAGTGATTCGACCATAGGCATCGTTTCATTTTTCGCATTAACACCACGCTGTCAGAGACGTTGCGCGAATAATTTGGTTACGAAATGGAATCAGCCGGAGCGGCCTGTCACGCTGTGAAAATTCTGCACGCACCCATGGCCACCCGTTCAAAAACCTGTTCCCTCGTAGCAGCCGATCGCGCCGCGGCGGGAGAGACTCTGTTCGGCATGCCAGGTGGGAAAGTGGGTGAGTGAGAAAGCGAAAACTGTCGTCGTGGGCCAGCCTCTCACTTTCCCACTTTCTCTCCTGCTCACTTTCGGATCGGCAACGTCAGAAGCCCACTCACGTCGGCGTGTCAACCGCGGACGTCCGTCCGCCCTGATCACCTCATGATGGCTCCGTGATCGTAAATCTGAATTCCGTTGAAAAGCAGGCCCGTCCTCATGGCGTAGCAGTTGACCTTGAATTCACCGCTCAGGTCGTGGCCTTTTTTGTCGAACTTTTGGATGTCCCCATCGAGCCGGGTCAAATTCTCCCGCAAGACGCGCAACTGGTCGAAGCGCGAGTCGCGTTCGTCCACGAAATAAAGGTTCGCGCGGCGGTAGGCGGATTTGGTTTCGTTGAAGGCCCGGTCAGTTTCGGCGATTTGTGCGGCGAGGCTCTCGCGGCGTTTGAGCAGCGCGGCATACTGGGACTTTAACTGCTTGAATTCCGCCACCGCGGTGCGCGGCGGATTTTTCAGGGTGATGGTGGCGGCTTGTGACGGACTGTCGAGCGAGGCTTGCACGATCCAGCCGTAAATATTTTCCCCGATCAACCGGCCCGAAACGTGGACCCAGGCCTTGAGCGGGCGCTCGGTGGTGGCCTTGTCGTGTTCCCAGCGGATCAACGGAGAGATGTCGATCGTTTGAGCATTGACGATGCGCTTGGCCGTTTTGAGGTCGCGTTCGAGGTTGTCGGTCTGCGCGAAGGCTGTCACGCCGCAGACGGCCGGCAACAGCAGCAACAGACTGCGAATCATCGCATTTCCCGGACTCACACCGGGAAGATAACACCACGTTTGCGCTGTGGGCCATTCAAAACAACACGCGCACACCCCAGGACGGGTCATTGGCGGGTCGCTGGTCGCGAATGCGCTTGCGAGGGGTTGGGATTCACGCCACATTGCCGCCGGGCTTGGGCGATTGGCGCAGCGGCTAGCGCGTCTCCTTTACACGGAGCGGGTCGGGGGTTCGAGTCCCTCATCGCCCACCAATTAACCCGAACACTGAAGTTGAACAACAAAGTCGCGAAGGCGCAGGGCGGCCGGGCCGCGACCGGGGCGGTCTTTCTTTAACGCAGAGGACACGGAGGACAACGCAGAGGAACGCAGAGAAGAATTCCCTCTCCTGCCTCTGCGACAGCCTCTGCGCTCTCTGCGTTAAAAATCTTATCAGAAAGCGACGAAGTGGGGATATAGCACTGCGAAGATCACGCGCCGGGTCTTGGACCGGGACAACTTTTTGGAGCAGATTCACTTTCCGGTGTGATGCAAGCTGGCGGCAAGCTGCTCATCGTTCGCGACTTTGCCCCGAAAGCGTTCGGGGTTGCGTCTTTACTGTGCGTTAACTTTCGACTTTCGGTTTTAACGACCTCTTCGGTGAACCGATTATTTCTTCTCGGTTTCCAAAGCGGTCAGTTTCGCGATGACGGCGTTGGTGTCCAGGACCAGCGCGCGGAAGTTCCAACCCTTGCCCGGCTCCAGGACCTGGAGGTAATCGGTGGCGCTGCCCACCGGGCCGCCGTTTTTGTCGAACAGGGCGAAGTTGACCCGGACGGAGAAGAATTGCTGGTCCGTGGCGTTGGTCACGCTGCCCACCACGTAAACCAGGCTGCGGCCCGGCTCCTTCTCCAGTTGATAATCCATGACCTGAAGTTCCCTGGCCGCGGAGGATTTTTTCAGGCCAATCGCTTCGAGCGACCTTTCCAGGAACGCGGGGCGGTTGTCAGGCGCGGGTTGCGCGGGCGGCTCCGGCGAGGGTTCTTGCGGCGACGCCTGCGCGTGTTGATCGGAAGATTGTTGGGTGGAACGTCCTTTGTGAGAAAAGGCGCGAAAACCAAAGTAGCCCCCCGCAGCCACCGCGAGAACAGCGATCACCGTGAAGACCCATTTCAAATTCAGCCGGGCGGGTTCCTTGATGACGGCATTGCAGGCCGGACAGATCGTGGCTTTGTAGCTCACTTCCAATCCGCAGGCGGGACAGTTGACGGAGATATTTTTCATCCCCGGCACCGGAGGGGCGGCGGGCGTCTTGACTTTGGTCGGTCTGACCGGCGCGGCGGGCGGTTCGGGCGTGGCGGGCAGGGCGAGGTTGTCGGTGAGGAGTGTTTTCAAGCCGCAATGCGGGCAGGCTACCGTCATGCCGAGGGCTGCGGCGGGAAATTCAATGTGGCCGGCGCAGTTGATGCATCCGCATTTGATGTAGGCTGGCGAATCCATTGGCAACGTCTCGGCCCGGCAGGGCTTCGTGTTCCCGCGGGGCGGGCTGAGTCTGAAGGGAATTGCGGCGGTTGCGCAACGACATTCAGCCCGCCCTCAATTTTTGCGAACGTGGACGCTGTGATCAGGGCGGGAAATTCAAAATGAACCATTACCAGGTCGGAATGAGAATCGGCAGGTTGCGCGAAGAAAATTCCCTCACCCCGGCCCCACTGCCATTGAATTAAATCCAAAGCACGCCAAAGCGTGGACACCAAACGTCCGCAAACCCGTTTGGTGTCCACGCTTTAGCGTGTTCCCTTTCAGCGCTCGGCTCGCTAATTCAATGGCAGTGCATCCCGGCCCTGGAGAGGGAGCAGCCGGTCTGCGTTTCTGGTTTTGCGAATGACCGTCCGGCAAATCCAATCGCTGGCTTTCGGGTGAGACGGCGAAGGGTTCTCCCTCTCCTTGGGGCCGGGGTGAGGGAGAGCGCCCGACAAATCTTGGCTTCAAAAATCAGCCAATGTTCTGGCTCGCCCTCATCCTGACCTTCAAGCCGAAGCCGACATGGCTTTCAAGTCGGCGCGGACTTTTTCGTAGCTGGTGGAAAAGGCCAGCACGGCCGGGTCGGGTGCCACGCCCCATTGCTGGCAGGCGGCGCGATAAACGTCGGGCCACCAGTTGCGGTGCCGGGTGAGGCCCTGATCGCGATAGTTGCCCCAGTCCATCAACACGCGCGACCAGCAATCATCGCCATATTTGGTGGCCGCTTGCGGGTTGTCGAATTCCTTCAAATACCAGTCACGCCCGATCCGGGCGTGCAACACTTCATCGGCCCAATCGTAATCCTGGAAGAGCGCGGAAAGAGGATTGCCGGAAGCCCGGCCCACTTCCCACTCGTAGCGTTTGCCGTTTTTGGGCATCAATCCCTGTTCGATAAAATAAAGCACCGCGTGGCGCTCGATCGGCTTGAGTTGCGTGTTGAGCGCCAGCGACCAGGTGAAATTGATCATCACCTGGCGCCAGTCAATGCCGAGGTTGACGAACCCGACTTCGCCCATCATCGCGTGCCGCGCCTCGTCCCACAATTGCCGGCTCATGTCCAGGTAATAGCCCCACGGTTTGTCCGGTGTCTCGGTGATGATGCTGGCCATCATTTCCGGCACGTCAATCTCCCGCAGCCGCTTGTAAAACATCATGAGCGTTTTGGGCGCCGGCGGAAAATTTTTATCGTAGAGAAAGGCCTCGGCGTTGACGCCCATGTTGTAAGGATCCGGAAACCGCTCGTCCCGGCGCGGGCGCCGGTCATATTGATACGGCCTGGCGGAATGGCGGCGGGAGACTTGCCGGTCGGCGGGCGTTTGCGCGCCGTCCAAACCGCCGGCGGCGGCCAGGCAATCCTCCAGCAGCGTCAGCCACCCGGCGGATTGCCCGCGCGCTTTTTCATCCACCAGACTCTGAATGGTCCGCTGGCCGAAAGCGAGCAGATCGGCCAGTTCCAGCAGGGCAAACCGGCACAAGCGCGCCGAAGGATGGTCCACCAGCGGGTTCGTCTCCGCCAGGTGCTTTTGCAACGCGGCCTGCAACACCGGCAGTGCCTTTTCGTAAACACCCAGTATCAACTCTTCCGTCGTGGGTGTGGCCAGGATTTCGTCAAAGAAGATTTCCAGATGGCGTTCGGGCACCTGCTCCAAACCCAGCGGTGGCTCGCGCATCTCCCCCACGCGCTTGCGCAGGGCGGCGGCGTGCTCGGCGCAAAGGTAAGCGTGCAGACTGAAGGCCGTCTTCAACTCGTAAACCGGTTCCGCCGTGATGCGCGCGGTGAGAATCTGGTGCAGCCGTTTGAAGGCGTAGTGATACCGCTTCAAACGATGGACGCAGCGGTCCACGGACAATCCGGGGCGCATCGCCTCGGACAGGGTGCAAACCCCCGCCAGCGGCGGCAGGTTGCGATAAGAGGCATGCGGAGCATTCATAATTTCAGTTGAATCGAAGAATCGAAACCAAGCTAACACGCCGGGATTAAAACTCGACCCTTTTGTTCAGCCCGTTTGCCATGGGCGCGCGGCGTTCAGAGCCTGTGTGAAAAACATTCCCTGAATGGAATCATCCTTGAAACTTTTGGGTGAGGCCGGCGTCTGTCTTGGCAGCAGGAACTGGATTGAAGGATCGGATCGTCAGCAAACCCATCTCTTGCCCGCCGCGTTGGAAGATTACGTGGGGCCGGACAACCCCGTGCGCTTCCTCGCCGCCTTCGTCGCCACGCTGGACTTGCGCGCCGCCGAAGTGAAAGCAAAGATCATCCGCCTGCAAGAACGTCAGGCGCAGATTCAAGAGCGGCTGCAAACGTTGGCCCGCACCGGCGAGACGCAACTTTCCAAAACCGACCCGGACAGCCGCACCATGAAAAGCCACGGGCGGCACGTCGTGGGCTACCATGTGCAGGGTTGCGTGGACGCCAAACATCATCTGCTCGTCGCCGCCGGCGTAACAAACACCGCCGCCGATCAAGGCCAACTGGCGAGCGTGGCGCACGCCGCCAAAGCGGAGTTGCAGATCACGCGGGCGGACGTGGCCGCCGACGGCGGCTACTATCCCGCAGGGCGGGACCAGGACATCAAAACCTGTCAGGAGATGGGATGGGAGCCGCACCTGCCCGCCGTGCAGAACTCGCCGGGCGAACGCGCCGGACTGTACGGCAAGAGTGATTTTCGCCACGACGCGGCGCGGGACGTTTACCACTGTCCCGGCGGTGCCGAGTTGAGCCGTCGCCGCCAGATGGAAGACAAGGGCAAGACCATGTTCAACTACGACAACCCGAAGGCGTGCGCCGGGTGTGAGTTGAAAGCCCGCTGCACGAGCGCAGCGTATCGCACCGTGAGCCGGTGGGAACACGAAGCGAGTCTGGAGCGGATGGCGGCGGCGGTGGCGGCGAGTCCAGGGAAACTGGCGGCGCGCAAGACGCTGATCGAATCTCGCAGCGCGGGACTGGGGCACGGTGAAGTGGCTGTTGTCAGGCGGATTTTTGGTGCGCGGCAAAGTCAAAGTGGGGGCCGCGGTGAGTCTGGCGCACTTTGGCTACAATCGGAAACGGGCGCTGGCGGTCGTCGGACTGGAAAAGTTGGTGGCGGCGTTGCCAGACTTCAAACCGGGCGGCCTTCCGAAGGCGCTGGGGACTTCGGCCGCGACCCATTGGCCACGAACGGTGGCGGCCGTGGTGGCGTCAGTGAAAATGGCGTGGCGTGGCTGGGCCGAAGGAGCGCGTGTGGAAATCTTTTTTGCACGGCCATGAAAGCGCATGCTGTTTTTCACACAGGCTCTGAACGCCGCCTCACCGCGCGAAATATCTTGGGCGCTGGACTGTTCCCACGGTGCCAGGCTGTCGAGCGATGAAGTGGCACGAACGCCTCGCTCCTGTGCTGCTGGAAAAATCCTCGCAGGCCGCGAGCATGTTGGGCTATTGCACTACAGAGACACATCAGAGACGCATGATTCTCTCCTTGCGTTCTTTCGCGGCAAAAAAAGTTGCGCAGTAAAACAAAACTTTTCGGGATTGTAGTGCGGATGAACACAGCGCGGCGAAGCCGCAACCACTCCCTCTCCTCCATCCGATGGAGGAGAGGGAGTTTCTTTGCTTGCGGCATTGCCGCGCCAGGTCCATCTGGGGTTTCCTTCCTTCTGGTTCCGGCTTGGTCGGTCCGGCCGCGACCGGCGAACACGCGACTGCGGACAGTCGCGCTCCTGTCCGCTTGGGACCATCGCGACCTGCCAAACTGCCTTCCGATTTCGGGGTCGAGAAGGCGGCGACTTTGCCCCGAACCGCCGCCCAAAGGCGCGCCGGCACACACGATGGTCCGGGTCAAAACAAACGATTCCCGCGCCGCCGTTCTGGAAACGACTGAAAATCAGATGATTACGTTGGAGTCAGCAGTCAGGCTTCCGGGTTTTTGATACGGCCATAGGCTTGAAAAATGTCCAAAAAAAACCTTGCCATTGGCCGATATTTCTATATTGTTCAACCATACACATGACCCATTTTAAATCTGCCAACCAGAAGGAAATAATTATTATGAGAACTGTCGCCCAAACTGCTGCCTGCGCAATTGGCTTGCTGATCGGCGCCACCCAGGTTCAATCTGCTGATCCGACCAACGTCCTCAGCGACCCCGTCGGCTTTTACAAGGTAAACATCGGGCCAGGTGCCAATTTCATTGCGGCGCCACTGCAGCCGATGCAAGAATATCGCGGTGCGCGGCAAAGCTCGACAATCAATTCGGTGACTTTTTCGAACACACCGAATTTTGTTGTAAACAAATACGCACCGGCAGATGGGTTTAACCAATACATTTTGATTGCCCGGTTTGATGCTGACAAGACAATTGGGGCCGCCGACAACATCACCGGGGATTGGTGGACGATTGTCAGTAATACCACCAACACGGTTACAGTGAATCCGATGTCCGATAACCTTTCCACCTACCTCGGCGCGGGTGACCAGTTTGAAATCCGGCGCTTGACGTCGCTTAAGGATCTTTTGGGGACCGCTTCTTCTTGTATTCTCAATAAGGATACTGACTTCGACGTCAACCCGGCACAGGAGGATATCATTCGCTACGTGGTGGGAACCGGTTTCACCAAGGAAATTTTTTACCATAGCGACGTTCCGGCAGCCGATGGTTACTATGTTGATGGCGCTGGTCCCTTTGACGGTTCGACTATTACTTTGGAGCCGGATGAGGCGTTTGTTTTGCAACGAAAAGTGACCAGCACAAACATGGTTTCGCTTGGTCAAGTTCAAACCACCCGGTTGACCCATTATATGGTGCCAGGTCCAAACACTTTCGCGAACGCTTACCCGGCCAATGCGCCCATTAGCACGAGCAATCTTAAAGAATCTGGTTTTGTTCAGGACACGGATTTTGATATCAATCCAGCTCAAGATGATATTGTGCGGTCAGTAATTGGAACTGGTTTCGTGGACGAAATCTTCTATCACAGTGGTGCTATTGACACAGCAGGGTGGTACGTCGGTGGATCGTTAAATGATGCTTATCCGTTCGTGCCGGGGCGTGGCTACGTTTATTTTGTGAAGTCAGGGACCGGCGGTCGCGTATGGCGTCAAACGGTTCCGTTTACTCCATAAAACTTGGAGATACTTTCAGAGAAGCGCCCCTCTAAATTCGTACTACTCATGAACTCAAATGCTATAAAAGCCCTGCTCGTTGGCACTCTTGCATTGACCGTCCAATTGAGGGATTTGTTGGCCTACAGCGCCTCAGTGAAAACCCAGGTGAGTGCCACTGATGCCACCGGAGTCAATCGTTTATTTTTGTTTAATGGCCAGACCAATTTAGCGCCGATCGGCTCGACGATTTGGTTTGTTGCCGACACAGCAAGTAACGGTGTTCCTCACAATCCTACGGATCCCGGTAGCGTTCTAGGTGTGGACGACAGGTTGATTTGGACTGACATTGTCGACGGAAACCAACCTGGGATTTTCCCCGGACGGTATTCTCAGACGCTTACAAACCTTGATCCGAATGATGCCCTCGTGCCTGTGTTTTTTTACTTGTGGGGCAACTTGCAAGGTTCCAATGCAGTCCCAGATTTTGGGAGCACTTATGGGTTGTTCAGCGTAGGTGTTGTCGCGGATCCAGGTTTTGGCGCTGCGCAGTGGCCCATCATCAACAACGTTTTTGGCAATACTTTTACCGTTGTTGGTGCTGTTCCGGAGCCTGCGGCACTTGTTTTGGTAGGCTTGGGTTTGGTTTCAGTTTTGGGATATCGTCGTTTCAAAAGGTAAACGGGTTTGCTTGATCCCAAGGCCAGTCGCCAGACTGGCCTTTTTTATTGCTTAACAGCCCGTTAATAGAGTAGCAGCCGACGTGAGGAGGCTCATTCTTCAAAATCCGAAATCCGAAATTGATCAGAGCCTCGTTACTACGAGAAAACAGGTTTTTGAACGGGCTGTTAAACAAGATGTGCCCTGATTCCTCGCCGCTGCGCCGAAACCCGGTCAACGCTCCGCTGTTGAATTCCGGGCTGTCATCCCAACTCTGTCTGAACTTCGGTAATTCTTTTGAATCCGAGTGCCCGGTCTCCCTCACCCCGGCCCTTTTCCGGCGGGAGAGGGAGAACCATCCAGTCTCTCACCTGGACGGGCGCGCTCAGACTGCGAACACGCTGGCGACGATTCCCCCTGCCCATGAACCGGGCGTCCGGTGTCCCCCCTTTAGCGTGCTCGGCGATCCGGGACACGCTAAAGCGTGGACACCAAACGCCGCGGCCCCGGTTCAGGGGCACAATTCGTGAACCGCAGTCCATGAATTCTCTCCCGCTGGGAGAGATTCAACGAGCTGCCAATGCTCGCGAATTGTTCCCCTGAACCTGACGACCACTCCTCTCCCTTCCCTCTTCTCTCCTTCCGAAGGAGAGGAGAGGTTTATTGGCAGGGCCGGGGTGAGGGGATTTCCTGTGCGCCATGTGCCGGTTCTCATTCCAATTGGGTATAATTCCTCGCCGATGAAACCGTGGAGGTTGTCTGCGAACTTGACCTGGGAGCGCCGGCGTCTCGCCGGCTCTTTCGCGTGTGACTGACCGGCCCGACTCGTCGGGAGCGATCCCAGGAGACGCGATCCGGTGCCGGGGCACAATTCACGAGCCTTGGCTCGTGGGTCTTTCCATAAACTGGAAGTTTGGAGTTCAGGCTGAAGCCGTGACGATGCAGTTGAAAACCACGAATGGACACGAATCCCGCTGAGCGGGACGAATGCGATTGGCTGATGGACGGTTTGGTCTTTCTTCGCACCGTTCACCGTTTGATGAGTCCAACCAACTCTGGCAACAAGTCTGGGTAGGCCCGTCTTTATTCGTCCCGCTTGGCGGGATTCGTGTCCATTCGTGGTTGCATTGAATAGTGACGGCTGAAGCGTGGACTGCAAACAGGGTTGCGCCCCGGTGTGGAACCGTTTTGGCTGCCGAACCCGAACCCCACCCTGCGCAAGCCCTATTGACTTCCGGCTTCGGACTTCGGACGTTGGAGGTGGCTATGCCGATTTACGAATACCAACTGTGTGAAGGCGATTGTAAAATCTGCGGCGGCAAGTTCACCCTGCGCCGCCCGGTCAGCGCGCCGGAGTTGACGAAATGTCCGGCCTGCAAAAAGCCGGTGCGCAAACTCCTCTCCACCTTCAACTCGCCCGTGAAGCTCAAACCGGTCTCCTTCACCGACGCCAAAAAAGCGGGTTTCACCGTCCTCAAGCGCATCGGCAAGGGCGAATACGAGCGGCAATAAGTTTCACTCGTCAACACGCCCCGATTGCGGCATCTTGTCGCCAGCCATGAGCGAATTGCAGGCCATTCAAGCGACGCTGGAAAGCGCCGCGCGCCGCCGTCGCTGGCAAAATGGCTGGGGCGGCTTTTGGCAGGGGCTGCTGGCAGGCTCCGGGGTCTGGCTGGGCGTGCTGTCGCTTTACAAATTTCTCGCGCTGCCGATTTGGGCCCTCACGTTCGGCGGTTTGGCGGGCGTCGCCCTGGCGGCGGGCGGTTTTTTCCGCGGCGCCTGGCGAAAACCCGCGTTGACCGAAATGGCCCGCTGGCTGGATGACCGTCAACATTTGCAGGAACGCCTGGGCACCGCGCTGGAAGTGGCCGCCGCCCGCGGCGAAACAGGTTGGCGGGCCTTGCTGGTTGCCGATGCGGCCCGACATCTCGCAAAGCTCGACCCGCGACGTCTGCTGCCGTTTCGGCTGCCGGCCGCCAGCCGCCGGGCGCTGCCGGTGCTGGCGTTGTGCGCCGGTTTGGGGTTCGTGCCCGAATACCGAAGCCCGGCCTGGTTGCAAAAGCAGCGCGACCGCGAAAACATCCAGGCCACCGGACGGCAAATCGCCGAGCTTGCCCGCCGCAGTCTCGAACAACGGCCGCCCGCCCTGGAGCCGACCCGCCAGGCCCTCGATTCCGTCACCGAATTGGGCGATCAACTCGCCCGTCAGCCGTTGACGCGCAGCGAGGCGTTGCGCGACCTGACCAGCGTGGCCGACAAACTGAAGGAACAAACCAAGGATTTGGCCAGCAACCCGGCGATGAAACGCATGGAGCAGGCGGCCCGGCAATCCGGCGAGACCGCTCCAACCGCCGAAGGCCTGCAAAAACAAATGGACGCGCTCCAAAAAGCCCTCGGCAGCCGGAACACGGACTCCGCCGCGCTCGACAAATTGAAAAGTGATTTGCAGAAGGCGCAACAGGTGGCGGCCGGTTTGCCGGCCAAGGATTCTCCCGCCGGCGCGGCAGCCCGCGAGCAACTGGCCAAATCGCTGGCCGCTCTCGCGCAGCAGGCGCGCGACCTCGGCCAGTCGCTCGCGGGCCTGGAGGAGGCCATCGCCGTGCTGCAAGCCGACCAGACGGATCTGTTGCTCCGTGATTTGCAGGCAGCGATGACCGACCTGGATAAGCTGCGCGATCTGGCGAAGGCGTTGCAGCAACTTCAGCAGCAGGCCACCCGGCTCGGCAAGGACCTGGCCGAACAGTTGAAGAACGGCCAGGCCGAAGCCGCGCAACACACGCTCCAAAAAATGGTCGAGCAACTTCAGTCCGCCGCGATGACGCCCGAACAGTTGCAAAAATTGCTCGAGGAAGTTTCCAAGGCCGTTGATCCCGCGGGCCAGTACGGCAAGGTCGCCGATTTTCTCAAGCAAACCGTGGCGCAACTCGAACAGTCCCAAAAGCCTGGCGCCGCGCAATCGCTCGCCGACGCTGCGAAAGAGTTGGAAAGATTGCTCGAGCAGATGACCGACGCCCAATCGTTGCTGGCCACTTTGGAGGCCTTGCAGCGCGCGCAATTGGCCATCGCCACCGGCCAGTGCTTCGGCCAGTGTCGGAATCCCGGTGCCGGCCAGGGCGGCAAACCCGGTAGTGGCGTCGGCACCTGGGCGGATGAAAATGGCTGGTTGCAGGTTCCGGAATTCACCGATCTCTGGGACAACTCCGGCATCGTGCGGCCGGACTTGGACCCGCGCGGCCAGACCGACCGCGGCGACGGCCAGTTGGCCGACAACTTCGCGCCCACGAAAATTCGCGGCCAGATTTCACCGGGCGGTTCGATGCCGAGCATCACGTTGAAGGGAGTGAGTCTCAAGGGCCAGAGCACGGTCAACTTTCAGGAAGCCGTGACCGCGGCGCAGGCGGACGCGCAAAGCGCCTTGAACCAGGACAAGGTTCCCCGCGCCTACCAGGGTGCCGTGCGCGATTACTTCGACGATTTGAAGAAGTGAATTTGGAACTTGTTTCCAAATCAAAAATTGGCCTCGGCCTCGCGGATCAGGGCGATGACCTTCTCAGGCTTGTCGGTGGCCAGCAGGTTTTGGCGCAGGCGCGGGTCGCGCAGCAGGCGGCTGAGGCGGGCCAGAAACTGCAAATGCTGCGTGACTTCAGTGGCGACCAGCAGGAAAAAAATCCGGACCGGCGCGCCATCAATCGCCCCGAACGGGATGCCTTGGGGATGACGGCCAAAGATAATGGCCGGCCGCCGCACCAGCCCGGCCACCGTGCTGCGCGCGTGGGGCAGGGCGATGCCGTCGCCGATGCCGGTGCTGTGCAGTTGCTCGCGCTCCTGCAAGGCACGCAACAAAGTCTGCTGCGCGTCCGGCTGGCCGGCGATTTCCGGAACATGCTCCACCAGTTCGGCCAGCACCGCGTCCCGCTGGTGGCCGCGCAAATTCAGTTCGACCGCTTCCGGCGCGATGAAATCACTGAGCCACAAGCGCGGCGATTTGGAGGCATCCATACCCGCCCATCATAAAGCCGGCCCCGGCGGAATGAAGGAAAATGTTCGGCGCACAAGACATTCCCTCACCCCGGCCCTTACCATGAAGCTCGTTGGCCATGCAACGAGGCGGCCTCCACGCGGGCTGGCGAAGGCGCGAAGCGTTTGGAGTGCGCCGGCCCCAGCCGGCGCTTTCCCAGTCCGCCACAGCGCCGACTCGCGTCGGCGCACTCCAAACGCTGAC
>CAZIFU010000141.1:0-19545 GCA_964539075.1 uncultured Verrucomicrobiota bacterium
CCAGAAAACGCAGGCGGTTGCGCAGCCGGAACGCGTTGGGCACCGAGCCGATGACGCGCCCGGCGGGTTTCAACACGCGCGCGATTTCCCGCAACGCCCGCAGCGGAAAGCGCAAGTGCTCCATCACCTCGGCGAACACGACGACATCAAACCCCGCATCCGGAAACGGCAGCGGATCAAGGTCCACGTCCAGCCACAGCCCCTTCAGACCGAGCCGTTGCTCGAAAAGTTTCAGCGCGTTGCGGTCCACGTCGCACCCGACCACCTGGTTGCCCGCGGCGTAGTGCTGCGTCAAATTGCCGGCGCGGCAGCCGACCTCGAGGATGGAATGACCCTTGCCAATCAGGCGGACAAACAAATCCTTCCGCGCCGCGTCGCCGTAGAGGTAGTCGTACTTGCCGCGCTTTTGAAACTCCTCGTAAAAGGCGGCGACCTGTTCTTTGGATTCGTTGGCGGCCACGGGACGATTGTTTGGGTTGAGGCCGCGTTTTCAAGCCTGAACGCGCCGCTCGCGGGCCGCGAGTTCGAGCACGGCCAGCGTCTCGGCCACGTTGCGTTCCAGGTCGAGCCGCTTGCGATCCACCCGCACCGGCCTGGTCCGACGCTGGAGCCACTTCAAAACCTCGATTGCGACGACCTCTGGCGACTGAAAGTCGTGAACGATGGACCCGTTGACGTCCGCTTTCAGAATCTCGCCCGCGCCGTTGAAAGGTGACGTGACCACCGGCAGTCCCGCGGCCAGCGCCTCGAAAACGACGTTCGACGACGGTTCGTAAATCGGCAGAAAGAGGAACAAATCAGCTGCCGCGTAAGCATTCTCGATGTCAGGCATCGCCCCGGCAAACGAAATCAGACCGCCACGAGCCGGGGGCGCTTTGCCCTTGCCGACGACGAGCAGTTTCACCTTGTCAGCCGCGAAAGGAATTTCCCGGGTCAGCCGATCCTTCCAGCGCGCCGGGGAGTGTGCCACCAGAGCAAGGAGCAAGCCGAGTTCTTCATGCGCTTGAATGACGAATCGCAGTCCCTTCCGCTCCCAGCCCGAACCGGCGAAGAGCAGCAGGAACTCATCGTCCTTCACGCCAAAGCGCGCGCGGGTTTCGGCCCGTCGTCCGCTTTGCATCCGCGCCACGTCCACGCCGTTGCGAACGAGGTGAATCCGTTCTTCGGGAAATTTGAAGTGCTGCAGGATTTCCCGTTTCACCATTTCCGAGTTGACGATGACGTGGCGGGTGCGGGCGGGATCAAAGGTCTCCGCTTCCAATGCCACCATGTTGCGGTGAAACCCGCCGAGGCCGATGAACGGTTTCCGCCACCACGGCGCAAACTGGCGGCGCCGCTCCAGCCAGACGCGATGCACGCCGTCGCCGGCACGGTACACGTCCTGCCGCCGCGTCCGCTCCAAGCTGAACACACAATCGAATTCCTCTTTTCCCACCGCCGCCTCGACCGCGTCGGCGAACCGCACGGGGCGCTGCGCGCGCGAGCCGGCGATGCGGACCGGGCGCAGCGTGACGCCCGCGGGCGGCTGGCCCCACGCTTCTGCGAAGAGGTGCAGTTCGTGGCCCGCCTGCGCCAGCGCACCGAGCAACCGTTGCAAGTAAAACTCGGCCCCGCCCGTGGCGGCGAACTGGCGGCGGATGAGCGCGAGTTTCATCAGCGGGACGCGGCCGGCTGCGTGACGACAATCAGGTGCCGGCCGAGCAGCGAAGCGTCCGAGCCGGCCACTTCCCAAAAGCGGCGTTCCTCGTCGCTGCGGGCACGGCGGCACTTGCTGCGGCAGTAAAGCCGCGCGGGCATCGCGAGGAGCCGCTCATGGAGGTGCTTGGCGCGAGAGAGCGGCTCCGGGAGGATTTCGGGCGCGTTGAACTCCGCGAGCCGCAGATAGACGTAAAGCTGTGGGAAGGACCACGGCGTGATGTGCATATGCGTGCCGGGCACGACGCGATCAGCCAGCGCCGGAAAGGAAGGGAAAAAACCGCGCAGCAGAAACTGGAGCCGCGCCTGGGGATACCACACATTGGGCGTGGTGACGATGAGCCGACCGCCGGGCTTGAGATGCCGGTGACAATCGCGGAGCAACCGCAGCGGGTTGCCGACGTGTTCGAGTCCTTCGCAGCAGCAGATGACGTCGTACATGTCACAATCCGGCGGCAGGCCGTCGTCGAGATTGAATTTCCAAAAACGCCGGCAGCCGGGCACGCCCTCCACGAACAGGTCAATCCCGTCCACGGCCTTGCCGGGCAGCGCTTGCGCCAGCCAGCCGTTGCCCGAAGGCGCGTCAAGCAACGTGGCGAAAATTTGCCTGCGCAGGTAGGCGAGCACGGCGTCCTTGCTGCTGGGTGGCATGTGCGGGTCAGCCGGCGGTAACGATGGGCGCGCGGCACGCGCCGGCGGGCGCGTCAGTGACCGCCTGATCAATCCGTTCGGTGCTCATGTTGTTATCGTCGGAGGCTGCCCGTCCTTAGCCGTAACAATTCAATGCAACCACGAATGGACACGAATAGACACGAATAAAGACAGGCCTGCCCGGACTTCTTACCAGAGCTGGTTAGACTTGCCAATCGGTGAGCGGTGCGAAGAAAGGCCAAACCGTCCATCAGCCAATCGCATTCGTGTCCATTCGTGTCCATTCATGGTTTTTAACTGCATCGCCACGGCTTAGCCTAACCGCCGCGCGAATCCAAACAGAAAGTTGAGCCGCGACCGGCCGGAATTGCATCCTTCTCAACGCGAGGCAGCCCGGTATCATGGCGCCGTGACGTGATGCGCCTGTTGTTCGTCAAACTCAAACACATCGGAGACACGCTCCTGCTGACGCCCACGCTGACGGCGGCACGTGCCCGGCATCCCGCCGCGCAAATCTGGGTGGTCGTGCGCAGAGGCTGCGAAGGGATCCTCGCGGGCTGTCCGGCGATTGACCGGGTGCTGACCTCCGCCGCGCCGGAACCTCAGAACCGCTCGCCGCTGGTCTGGTGGCAGGACGTAAAACTCATCCGACAACTGCGCCGTCAGAAATTCGATTTCGCCTTCGAGCTGACGGACGGCGACCGCGGGCGGGTCCTCGTCGGATTGAGCGGCGCGAAGACCCGTTGCGCGAACGTCACTCTGGGACCGTTGCCGTGGTGGTGCCGCGCGAAGTTCAACACTCCCTCGGCCTTCCACTGGCTGGACGGGCATCGCGTGGAAAAGGATTTTTTCACCGTCAATGATTGCCTGCCGTTGGGACCGGACGTGCCTGCGCTGACGTTCGTCCGCGAGCGCATCGAGCCGTGGCCACCCGCCGAAGCATGGCGCGAATTCGTCGTCGTTCACCCTGGCGCGCGTTGGCTGCGGAAGCGGTGGCCGCGAACGAAGT
Source organism: uncultured Verrucomicrobiota bacterium (assembly GCA_964539075.1). Lineage (GTDB taxonomy): Bacteria > Verrucomicrobiota > Verrucomicrobiia > Limisphaerales > CAZIFU01 > CAZIFU01. Next base: position 3,356 of record CAZIFU010000141.1, read on the forward strand.
GGGCGGAACTCGGTCGCGAACTGCTCGCGAAAGTGCCGCGGCTGGTCGTCAGCGTCGGGCCGGACCCGGAGGAGGTGGCGCTGGGCGAAGCCCTCGTGGGCGAGTTAGGCCCGGCAGCCTTCAGCACGGGCGGCAAACTCTCGTGGGCGCAACTGGCCGGGTTGCTCTACCGCGCGCGGCTGTTCGTAGGGGTGGATACGGCGGCGATGCACCTGGCGGCAGCGTGCCAGTGCCCGACAGTGGCCTTGTTTGGGCCGTCGGTCTTGAACCAATGGCAGCCGTGGCGCGTGCCGCACCGGGTGGTGTTCCCGCGCGATGCTGTAACGGCCGGCGACAAGGAAGTGATTGATGCGCAGACGGTGGAGGGCATCGCCGCCGGGGACGTGTTGAGCGCGTGCCGCGAACTGCTGCCGGGCGCCGGGTGAATTTTCGCATTGCGCCCGCTCCCCCGTGCGTGAAAACTGGCCACACGATGAACGTGGAATTTGGCTCGTTCCCCGAACGCCGCCTCCGCTCCGAATACATCGCCGCGCGGTTCCGACCTCTGCTCCGAGGCAAGGTGCTCGATGTGGGTTGCGACCGCGCACTGCTCAAGCAGCTTGTACCCGGCCTTGATTATTTCGGGATTGATGTCGCGGGCGCGCCGGATCGCGTACTGGATCTGGAGAAGGAGAACGGCTTGCCATTTCCCGACAACAGCTATGACTGCATCGTCTGTTCTGATGTGCTGGAGCATCTAAATAACCTCCATCACATTTTTGCGGAGTTGATTCGGGTGGCCCGCGGGCATGTCATCCTCTCGCTGCCGAACAACTGGACCAACGCGCGCCGGCCTGTCGCGCGCGGCAAGGGCTCCATCGGCCACTACGGCCTGCCGGTGGACCCGCCGGCGGACCGGCACAAGTGGTTCTTTTCACTGACCGAGGCTGAGGAATTCATCCGGGGCCAACAAGCCAAGTTGCCTTTCGAAATCGTAGAGTTGTTGGCGATGGAGAAACCGCGCTTCACCCCGTTGCGCTTGGTCCGTCAACTGGCGAGCGGCTCCCAGCGCCGTTACCTCAACCGCTACGCGCACACCGTTTGGGCCGTGCTGAAGAAGAAATAAGCCCGTTCAGCGGACGGCCTTTTTCACGAACACCGCCGTGTAGCCGGACGTGAAGCTCTTCTCAATATCCAGCCGGTCCAGCCAGTAGCACAGCGGCCGCACCCCGTACGCCGTCACCGGGTAGCACAGCAGCCACGGCACGAAAAGGACCAAGGTCATCCCCAGGCAGAGCGCGAGGCTCTGGCCGCGTTTGCGCGCCCGCGTGGGGTCATATTGTTTGAGCCATTTGCGGAACGCATCGGGCAGTCGCTTGCCCAGCGTCCAGAAAGCCCCGCCAATTTTTTCGCACGATTCCATCTCGAAGTTCGACCGCCCTGACAACCCGGCCAGGGCATAGTGCGTGAAGTGAAAGAAATGCCAGGGTTCGCCATGCAATGGGCTGCTCAACGGAACGCTGACCAGCAACCGGCCGTTCGGCTTCAAGACCCGGTTTAACTCCCGCAAAACGGCTTCAGGTTCCGGCACGTGCTCCAACACTTGAGTGAGAACGATTGCATCATAAGTGTCGTTCGGCCGCGGAATTTCATGGAGGAAACACTCGACGTCATGTTGCTGCCGGTAGAAGCCGCCCGGCATGTCGCACGACTCGTATTGCTGCCGGCGGAAAATTGACTCATAGGGACGGCTGCCGGCCCCCGCGTCGAGCACACGCGCGCCCGCCGGCAACTTGGCGGCTTCTTCGTTGAGAAAGGCTGTGATGCGCGCATTCTCCGGGTCGAGAACAGCGCGCCAGCCGGGACACCAGCCGAGCCAACCGTGGCGCGGATTCAAATCAACTAACGGCGTCATGCGAACATACCTGTGTCCACGAAAAAATCACCTCGGCCGGCTCGTGGGTGATGGGGCAACGGGTTCGTTGGATCATCGCGCGGGCCAGTATCCCAAACCGGCGAACGGCTTGGCGAACAATTATTCGGCACCCTTCAACGTTGCGTAAAAAAGTCCCGGATGACGGACGCCACGCGCTCAAGCTGCGCTTCGGTCAGTTCGGGATACATCGGCAGGCACAACACTTCGCGGCCGGCTTTTTCCGCCACGGGGAAATCACCGGCGTCGTGGCCGAGCGACGCGTAGCACTGCTGCAAATGCAGCGGCAGCGGGTAATGCACCGCCGTGCCGACGCCATTCGCCTCCAGGTGTTTTTTCAAGTCATCGCGGCGGGGATGGCGCACGACGTAAAGATGCCAGGCGCTCTGCGCGTCGTCCGCCTCGCGCGGCAGTTGCAGCGGCGTGCCGGCGAGCAGTTCCTGGTAGCGACGGGCGATGCGCCGGCGGGCCTCGGTCCACTGCGCCAGGTATTTCAATTTCACCCCCAGCACCGCGCCCTGAATGCCTTCCATCCGATAATTGTAGCCGATCTCGTCGTGATAATAGCGGACGGTGGAGCCGTGCTCGCGCAGCGCGCGGGCGCGGGCGGCGAATTCGGCGTTGTTCGTCACCAGCGCGCCGCCTTCGCCGAACGCGCCCAGATTTTTGGCGGGATAAAAACTGAAACAGGAAATCGCGCCGAACGTCCCGACGACTTTGCCGTGATACGTCGCCCCGTGCGCCTGCGCGGCGTCTTCGACCACGGGGATTTTGTATTTGTTCGCGATGGCCAGCAGCGCGTCCAGGTCGCACGGATGTCCGTAGAGGTGGACGGGGAGAATGGCCTTGGTGCAGGGCGTGATGGCTTTTTCGATGAGCCGCACGTCGAGGTTAAAGGTCGCCTCCTCAATGTCCACAAATACCGGCGTAGCCCCAACGTAGGAAATCGCCCAACTGGTCGCGGCGAAGGTGTAGGGCGTGGTGATGACTTCGTCGTCCGGCCCGACACCCAACAGTCGCAGGGCCAGGTGCAACGCCGAGGTGCCGCTGTTGAGTGCGACACAATGCTGCGCGCCGCAAAACGCCGCGAAGTCCCGCTCGAAGTCCGCCACGTCCGGGCCGAGGCAAAAGGTGTGATGGTCAATCGCCCGCGCGAGGGCGGCGTCAATCTCGCGCCGCAGCGGGCGGATGTGCGCCGCCAGGTCGAGGTACGGAACGTTCAGATCCATTCGGTTGAGGAGGAAAGTAATTTTTGCCCGCCCAACCGCAACCTCTAATTTGATTTCGTGGTTTTCTTTCCGCCCCCCGTTGCTACGCTGGTTGGCCAGCGATGGCAGAACAACCCAAACGCTCCTGGCGCATAGTCCACTCGGAAGTCTCCACCGGCTGGGGCGGCCAGGAGCACCGGGTCATGGCGGAGTTGGCCGGTTTTCAGAAGCGCGGCAGCCAGGTCTGGTTGCGGGCGCCGGCGCACAGCCAGATTTACCAGCGCGCCACGGCGGCGGGGATTCCGGTGCTCCCGATGTCCGGCGGCAAGTTGCGGTTTCCCTTCACCCTCCTGCAAGTTGCGGCCTGGCTGCGCCGGGTGCGCGCGCAAATCGTCAACACCCACAGTTCGCGCGATGCCTGGCTGGTGGGGCTGGCGGCACGATTGGCCCGCGTGCCGCTCCTGGTGCGCACGCGGCATATTGACGTGGATTATCCCAACCGCTGGTTGAGCCGCCACGCCTACACCACGCTGGCCGATCACGTGTTGACCACGAGTACCAGGATCACCGCGGATTTTCAGGAAATGTTTCACCTGACCGACGACCGCATCTCCACTGTGCCGACCGGCATTGACCTGGAATGGTTTTCGCCTGCCGGGCCAATCGCCGAACTGCTGCCCACGCCGGACCCTCAAAAAATTCCGCTCATCGGCATGGTCTCGGTGTTGCGCTCCTGGAAGGGGCACGAGACGTTTTTGGAAGCCGTGCGGTTATTGAGCGCGCAGAAGCTGGCGGCGCGTTTCGTCATCGTCGGCGAAGGGCCGCTGCGGCAAATCGTCGAACGCTCCCTCCGGGAAAAAGGCCTCAGCGATGCAGTCACGCTGACCGGTCATCGCGAGGATGTGCCGGCCGTGCTGCGCGCGCTGGCCGTGCTGGCGATTCCCTCCACCCAACACGAAGGCGTGCCGCAAATCGGCTTGCAGGCTTTGGCCACAAAAACGCCGGTGGTCGGCAGCGATGCCGGCGGCATTCCCGAAATCATCCGGCCGGGCGAGACGGGCCGGATTTTTCCCGCCCGGGACGCCGCCGCGCTGGCCGCCGCGCTGCGCGAGACTTTGGAAAGAACCGAGGCCACTCGCGCCCTGTGCGAGCGGGGCCGCGCGCTCGTCGAATCCCACCACAGCCTCGCGGCGATGTTGGACACACTGGACGCGCTTTACCGGCGGCACCTGCCGGAGTGAAACCAACTCTTTGTGAAATCCGGCAAGTCATTTGAATTCGTGTGCGCCGTTCCCTTCACCCAGACCCTCGTAGGAGCCGACGTAAGGAGGCTCACTTTTCTCGAATCCGGAAAGTCAGAGCCTCCTTACGTCGGCTCCTACGAGGTTTGAGCAAGCTGAAGCTTGAACTCCAAGCCTTACGCCAGGTTCACCGGGTCAATGTCCACCGAGAGCATGATGTCCTCGGGCAGTTTCAAGGCCGCCATCACCTGGGCCAGCACGTGGCTCAAGCGGGTCATCTGCCGGGTGCGCAGCATGATCTGATGCCGGTAATGGGTCTCCGCGCGGGCCAGCGGCGCCGGCGCCGGCCCGGCGAGAATCAAATCCTTCAGGCCGGTCAGCGCTTTCTCCAGTTCGCGCCGCAGATGTTCCGCGGAAAACTTCACCTTCTCCTCGTTGCGCCCTTTCAAGGTCACCAGCGCCACGCGGCTGACCGGCGGATACTTGAGCTGCTCGCGGAATTCCATTTCCTGCTCGTAAAAGCCGGCGAAGTCGTGGCGTCGCGCATATTGGATGGCCGGATGAAACGGCGTGAACGCCTGCACGATCACCTCCCCCTCCACGTCGCCGCGGCCCGCGCGCCCCGCCACCTGGGTGAGCAGTTGGAAGGTGCGCTCCCCCGCGCGGAAATCCGGCAGGTGCAGGCTGAGGTCGGCGTAGATGATGCCGACGAGCGTGACGTTCGGAAAATGCAGGCCCTTGGCAATCATTTGCGTGCCGACCAGGATGTCAATCTTGCCGGTCTTGAAATCGCCCAGCACGCGGCGGTAATCCTCCTTGCGCTTGAGCGTGTCGGAATCCATCCGCTTGATCCGCGCGTGGGGAAACAATTTGCCCAGCGTGTGCTCGACTTTTTCCGTGCCCAGGCCGGCGTAACGGATGGCCGGGTTGCGGCACTTCGGTTCGGGGCAGACCGCGGGAACGCCCTGGGTGTGGCCGCAAATGTGACAGAGGAGGTGCTGGGCGCGCCGATGGTAGGTGAGCGCCACACTGCAATTGGGACAACCCGCCACGTAACCGCACTTGGGACATTGCAGTGAAGTGGCAAAACCGCGCCGGTTGAGAAACAGGATGGTCTGCTCGCCTTTTTCCAACCGCCGCGTCATCGCCTCCTTGAGTTTGCCGGAAAAAATGGGCGTCCCTTTTTCCTTGCGCGCCTCCTGGCGCATGTCAATCACGCGCACCAGCGGCATTTTTTTGTCGTCCACGCGCACCGGCAGTTCGAGCAGCGCGTATTTGCCCTTGCGCGCGTTGTAGAAACTCTCCAGCGACGGCGTCGCCGAGCCGAGCACGACCACGGCGTTTTCCATCCGGCCGCGCACGACGGCCACGTCGCGGGCGTGATAGCGCGGAGCCTCCTCCTGTTTGTAGGAATTCTCGTGCTCCTCGTCCACGATGATCAGGCCCAGCGGCGCGACGGGCGCAAAGATGGCCGAGCGCGCGCCGATGACGATGCGGGCGCGGCCCTGGCGGATTTTGTGCCATTCATCGTGGCGCTCGCCGCCGGACAGATGGCTGTGCAGCACGGCAACGAGCGTCTGCAACGGCCCGGAACTGAACCGGGCCTTGAACCGCTCGACGGTCTGCGGCGTCAGGGAAATCTCCGGCACCAGCACGATGGCGCCCTTGCCCTGGGCGAGCGCGTGGGCGATGGCTTGCAGATAAACCTCGGTCTTGCCGCTGCCAGTCACGCCGTGGAGGAGGAAGACCGTGTTGAGTGTTGAGTGTTGAGTGTTGAGTGTTGAGGTGCCGTCCATCGCGGCGATGATGGCGGCCAGCGCCCGCGCCTGCTCGGGGTTCAACACGAGCGGTTGCGTGGGCAAAAAGTATTCCTCCGCGTAGGGATCGCGCTCGGAAATCTCCGGGCTGATCGCGATCAAGCCCTTGTCCTCCAGTCGCCGCACCGTTTCGGCGGTCGTGCCGGTCAGGCGCAACAATTCCTGGAGGGCCAATGCGCGGCGCTCCTCGATGAGGTTCCAGAGGTCCTGCTGCCGGCGGGTCAATGGGGGCAGGTCGCCGGCGACGGGCAGTGCGCGGACTTGCAGCCGCTCGCGCCAGCCGGCCTGTTCCTGGCGCACCGCTTCGGGCAGCACGCTCTTGAGGGCGGTTTCCGGCGGGCAGCAATAATATTCCCCGATCCAGCGCGCCAACTGCAACACCGCGGGCGTGATGAGCGAGGGCCGGCCCACGACCCGGGCGATGGCGCGCAACTTCGCGTGCGGCGAGGCTTCGCACAACGCCGTCACGCAACCCATCACCTGGCGCGGGCCGAAGGGCACCTTGACGCGGCTGCCTACCTGCACCTCGGCAGCCAGTTCCGGCGGAATGAGGTAATCGAACTCCTTGCGAAGCGCGATCTCCAACGTGACGCGGGCGACCATGGGAAAAAGGTTCAAGGTTGCGCGCCGGGAGTCCAGAGCAAAAGTGTGGCGCGCGCCCCTCTCCATGAACCGGCCGAAGCCCCGCAAGGTTTTGGACTGCGCCCGTCCTCTGGCGCTTTGAGAACGGGCAACGGCCTTGCCAAAGCGCCAGAGGACTGGCGCAGTCCAAGACGCTGGCGCGACAACCGAAGCGCTAATCGGTTCGTGGACACAATGCGCGGTCAGAAAACCGAGGAAACTCCCCATGAACCCCGAAGAAACATCCAACATTCAACTTCCAACGCTCAACATCGAAGGCGCGCACCACGGCGGGTTTTCTTGAACATTCGAGGTTGAATGTTGAATGTTGGGCGTTTGCGGGGGGTTCAGGGGTTCAATGCGTGAATGCCTCGGGGAATTCTCACGCTGGAAGCTCGACGCGCGCGGGCCGCGCGGCTACAACGGGGGCGTGAGACGGCGTTTGCTTTGGTTGCTCCTCTTCCTCGCGCTCGTGGACGGCGCGGCCGTCTGCTGGTGGTGGTATCAACGGTGCGACCACAGCCAGGACGCGCTGATCCTGGCGGCGGCGCAGCGTTACGGCGTGGACCCCGCGCTGGTCAAGGCCGTGGTCTGGCGCGAAAGCCGGTTCGATTCCAAGGCCCGCGGACGCGCCGGTGAAATTGGCCTCATGCAAATCCGCGCCGTGGCCGCCGGCGAGTGGGCCGACGCCGAACATTTGCCCGGCTTCCAGCCGGAACTGTTGCTCAACCCCACCAACAACACGCTGGCCGGCGTCTGGTATCTGCGCCGCCTGCTCAACCGCTACCCGCGCACGGACAACCCGCTGGCCTACGCGCTGGCCGATTACAATGCCGGCCGTTCGCACGTGCTGCGCTGGACCAAGGGCGATGGAGCCACCAACAGCGCGGTCTTCCTTCGGCAGATGGATTTTCCCGGCACGCGCAAATACGTGGAGGCGGTGTTGCAGCGCTACGAGCATTATCGGTCCATCTTCCCGACGCGCCCCGCGGCGAAATAAGCGTGAACGGAAAATCGGCTGAGCAACGAAGGCGCGAAGGCACGAAGCCGGAATGTCATGTCGGACGATAATTACGCTCTCTCTGTTTTTTCTTCGTGCCTTTGCGCCTTCGTTGTTGAACTTCCCTTTCCGAATTCAATCCCGCGTGATGGATCGGAGCGTGTTTTGCAATTGCAGCCGCAACGCTTCCCGCTCGGCGTCGCCCGCCTCGCGCGGCACGCGGACCGGTTCGCCCACGGACACTTCGCACCGTGAGAAGGGCAGCGGGATCTGGAAGCGGTCCCAGCTATTGGGCCGGACCTTCCATGGCAGCCGATAGGAAACCGGCAACACCGGCAGGCCGGTGAGTTGGGCCAGCGCCATCACGCCTTCCTGCACTTCGTAGCACGGGCCGCGCGGCCCGTCGGGGGTGACAGCCAGGTCGTAACCGCGCCCGGCCCATGAGGTCAATTCGAGCAACGCCTGCGGCCCGCGCCGGCTGCTGGAACCGCGCACCGGCTGCACGCCGAACAGTTCGAGGGCGCGCGCGAGCCTTCCGCCGTCGCGGCTGGCACTGACCAGCGCGGCCATGCGGCGGGCCGGGTAACGCGCGACGATCACCCTCCGATAGACGACCAGCGAGAGTGCGAGCCGATTGTGCCAAAGGGCGAAAATGACAGCCGGTGGCGGCCCGCCGTTGTTGAAATATCCCGACCGGTCCTGCAACGAGAAACGCACCGTGACGGCAATCAGGCGGATCAACCCATAAATCAACGCCGCGGCCAGACGGCCGCGCCACGTCGCTGGCTGCGGAACGATCACGCCGGTGGATTTCCGGCGGCTTGACCGCGCGGGCGCGCCGGGCGACTGGGGAAGGCCGGCAGACATCACGCCCCTTTTTTCAAACTGGCGCGCACCAGGTCCTCCACTCTGGCCTGGGGGCCGAGCGCGGCCAGCGCCGCGCGCACGGATTCGTGGGCGTCCACCTGTTTGAAGCCCAGCGCCAGCAGGGCCAGCACCGCGTCGTTGGTTTTCTGCTCCCCGGCAGAGAGAGCGCGCCGGGCGCTGCTGGCTTCCCACGCGCCCGCTTCGCCGATTTTGTCCTTCAATTCCACCACGATGCGCTCGGCCGTTTTTTTGCCGACGCCGGAAATTTGCGAAAGCACCTTCACATCGCCGGCGGCCACCGCGCCGCGAAAGGTCGTCACGTTGATGCCGCTGAGAATGTTCAGCGCGATCTTCGGCCCGATGCCGCTGACGGTGTTGATGAGCAGGCGGAACAAGTCGCGCTCCGCCGGGGTCATGAAGCCGTAGAGCACGTGCGCGTCTTCGCGGACGGCCAGGTGCGTGAGCAGCTTCACTTCGCCGCCGGGCGCGGGCAATTTGTCGAACGACGAGAGTGGAATGAGCGCTTCGTAACCGACGCCGTGAACGTCCACCGTCACTTGCGTCGGCAGTGCTTCGACGAGTTTGCCGCAAAGAAACGTGATCATGGTTCTAATCGCCGCCGCCGTCGCCGCCCTTCGGGCCGCGGCCCTCGCCCGACCCGGGGCCGTCCTCGCTGCCGCCCCACCCCAGCCCGCTGTCCGCTTCGTGTCCGTTGGCGGACGGGTGACGGGGGCCGCGATAACGGCGCAGCCAGAGCAAGAGCAGCCCCAGCAAAACCAGCGCCCCGACGCCGATCCAGATGATCGCCACGATGGTCAGTCGGTCATACACAACAAATCGGGTTCAAATTTTCCGCGGCGCCGTCAAAATGTAACGCCCATTGGACTGCGCGTGCGCCAGCGCCAGCGCCAGGGCGTCGGCGGCGTCAGGCGCCGGCGGGGCGGGCAGGCACAGGAGGCGTTGCACCATTTTGGCGACCGCGAATTTTTGGGCGGCGCCGAAGCCGACGATGGCCTGTTTCACTTTGCGCGGGGCGATTTCGTAAATCTCCAGGCCCGCCTCCGCCGCCGCAACGAGCGCCGCGCCGCGCGCCTCGCCCAGGATCAGGGCCGTTTGCAAATTCTGCGCGAAAAACAAGCCTTCCACCACGCACACGGTGGGCTGGTATTGCCGCAACACTTCGCGCAACGTCTGCGCAATTTTCAACAGGCACCGGGATCGTTCCCAACCGGCCGGGCAGGCAATCGTGCCGTGCGCCAGCGTTTCCGGATGCGGCCGCGCCAAACGGATGACACCAAAACCGGTGCCGCGCAACGAGGGGTCCACACCCAGGATAACCCGATGTGCACCGGCCGCCGGGCGCAGACCGGTTTCACAAAGCGTCGTGGCCGCGCGTCGCGTGCCGCTGACACGGCGCTTCATCTGCTGGAACTGCTGCGCGCTGATGCTCACGCGGCGATAGTGACAGAGCCGCGCGGCCTCTGCAATCCAGAGAACGGACTGGTATTATCTTAATCTTAATCTTTCTCTTAATCGTAATCTCTGACCGGCAAGCGATTAAGATTACGATTATGATTAAGACTAAAACAGCACCAACGACCTACTTCAAATGTTCGAAGATGTGGCGGTAAAACTGCGCGTGGCTCTCCCACGTTTGCGCCGTGATGAGGTGGCCGTCCACGACGCTCTGCCGGTCAATCCACTGGCCGCCGGCGCCGGTCACTTCCAGGCGGACGTTGCGGTAACAGGTCAGCTTGCGGCCCGCCACGATGCCGGCGGCCACCAGCACCTGCACGCCGTGGCAGATGGCGAAAATCCATTTCCTGCGACGGTGAAAATTGCGGACGATTTGCAGCAGCTTCGCGTGGTAACGGAGAAATTCCGGCGCGCGCCCGCCGATGAGCAGCAGCGCGCCGTACTCGCCGGACCGGACCTGGCCGAGGGCGAGGTCGGCTTCAATCCGGTAACCCGGTTTTTCAATGTAAGTGTTCCAGTCCGGATCGAAATCATGGAGGACGCCGTGCAACGTTTTTTTCCGCGTCGCGGCAATCACGGGCTGGTAGCCGGCCTCGCGAAAGCGGTGCTGGGCGTAGAGGATTTCAAAGGACTCGCCGGAATCGTCGGTGACAATCAGGATTTTTTTGCGCATGGGGGGAAGTTGGGTTTGCGTTATTAAATGGCGGCGGGACGCGCGGCCACGCGCAAGCCGCTCTTCGCCGGCGCGTGGGCGAAGGAAAGCATTCCGTTTTCGGCGGTCACGCCGGCATAAGGGTCGTTGGTGATGAGCAGACTGCCATCGAGATCGAGGTGGTCGGCAAGTTCGGCCAGGTGCGCCGCGGCGGAAATCAGCAGGCTGGATTCGATCATGCAGCCGATCATCGTTTTGAGGCCGGCCCGTCGCGCCGCCTGCAACGCGTCGTACCCGCCGCTGACGCCGCCGGTCTTGACCAGCTTCACGTTCACGCCGTCGAAACATTCGGCGCAGAACGCCACATCGCCGGCGTGGTGATACGATTCATCGGCGAAAATCGGCAGCGGCGAACGCCGGCGCAGCCACAGCCAGTCCTCGCGTTTCGTGTCGGCGGGCATGGGTTGCTCGACAAATTCGATCCGGCCATCTTTGGCCAGCCATTCGAGGTTGGCCAGCGCCTCTTCCTTCGTGGTCCAGGCTTCGTTGCCATCCACGCGGACGGTTTTGTCCGGCGCGGCGGCGCGGAGGGCGGCCAGGTTCTGGCGGTCCTGCGGACTGCCGAGCTTGAGTTTCAAAATCGGATACGCCGCCGCGGCCTCGACTTTCGTGCGGATCATCCCGGGCGAATCAATGCCGATGGTGAAGGAGGTGACATGACGCTTTTCGGTGAAGCCGAGTTTGAGGAAATCGCAAACGGCCTGGCCGGCGTGCCGGGCGGCGCCGTCCAGCAAGGCGGCATTGAGGGCGGCCTTGGCGGATTGCTGGCCGGGCGCGACGGTTTCCAAATACGCCATGCTGCCCGGGAGGTCGCCAAAGGACAACCGCCCGGGATCAATGCGCTGAAAGAATTGGAACACCGTTTCAACCGACTCTTGATACCGCGCGGTCGGCGCCGCCTCGCCCAAACCGGTCACCCCGTCGTCATCCCGCAATTCGCAAAACACGACTTCGCAACTTGCCCGGCCTTTTTTCTCCACGAGAGTGGCGATGGTCCACGAGTGGGCGAGCTTCAACTCGAAGCGGCGGAATCGGAGTTGCATGGCGGGAACCATCTCTCAAAAAACTGTCCGGAGGCAAGAACAGCCTTGTCTCGGGTGAATCCCGCTTTCTGAGCACCAGAGGAGCGAAATCCCAAGCTCCAACCTCCAAGCTCCATCCCGCCACGGCGGGACAAATCTCAAACACCAAACAGGGATCGGTCGCCTTTTGAGACTTGGTGGTTGGTGTTTCTCTGGAGGTTGGAGCTTGGAATTTGGAGCTTTTCGGCCCCCGCGCTGGAGTTCCTAAGAACCGATTTTCTCCCCCTGCCTCCCGCTCAAACATTTCAAATTGGAATTATGAACCAAGTCTGGTAGAAGGGTGTCCATTCACCGCACTCATTGGCAGTCAACCAAAGGCCACTTATGAAAGCGTCCAGAATTCTGGCCGTCTCGCTTCTATTCAATCTCATGGCCTTCAGCGCAGTGGCGTACCTGGTCAAAAGCCGCCGCGCGCCGGTCGTGCCCTCACCCGCCCCCGCCATCACCACCGAAGACACCGCGCCACGCCGCGCCGCCCGGACGGAGCAGGCCGCCGTTTCCGCGACCGGGAAAACGGCTGCTTCGCCGTTTCATTGGCGGATGGTGGAATCGGAGGAATACCAGAGGTTCATTGCCAACATGCACGCCGTCGGCGTGCCCGACGAAACCATCAAGGACATCATCATCGCCGATGTGAACAAACTTTACGCGCCTCGCCTCGCCGCCCTGCGCGCGCCGCCCAAGGAATATAAATACTGGGAAACGCGCACGTCCTCCTGGGGGCCGGACCCCGCCGATCGGGAAAAGCAGAAACAGCGAAGCGACCTCGACAAGGAGAAAAACAACCTGATCAAAGAACTCCTGGGCGTGGACCCGGTGGAAGAAGCGCGAAAACTTTCCGGCGGGATTGATTACCGCGAAAGGCAATTCGGCAGCGTGCCCCGGGAGAAATGGGAGGAGCTGGAAAAACTTCAGGGAAAATTCAGCTCGCTGGAACAGGAGGTTTATCGGAAATCGGAGGGCCACATTGATGCTGACACACAGGTGGAATTGCAGAAAATCAACAAAGAGCGCCGGGCCGAACTCGCCAGGCTGCTCACCCCGCAGGAACTGGAGGAATTTGAGTTGCGCAGTTCCAACCTCGCGAACCAGATGCGCTATGATCTCAGCGGCTTTGATCCCAATGAAGAGGAGTTCCGCAAAATTTTCCGGCTGCGGGATGGCTTTGAAAGCGAGAACGGCCGTTACAATTCCTACGACCCGGAGGCCTCGCCCGAGGAGCGGAAAAAGCGGGCGGAGGCGCAAAAACAGTGGGAAGATCAATTGAAGGCGGAATTGGGCGAGCCACGTTACGCGGAATACAAACTCAACCAGGATTACTCCTACAAAGAATTGACGCGAATCGCCAAACGGTACGATTTGCCCAAGGAGACCTCCAAAAACGTGTACGACATGAAGAAGACGGCTGAACAACAGGCGTCGAAGGTGCGCAGCGACCGCTCGCTGAGCGCCGAGCAACGCACCGCCGCGCTCCAAGCCATCCGGCAGGAAACCGAGAAAACCGTCGGCGAGGTGCTCGGCGAAAAAGGGATGAAAAGTTACAAGCGCAGCGGCGGCTCCTGGATCAACAACCTCTCGCCCGAGCGAACTTCCTCCAGCCGCACCATCATCAACTCATCAGGCAGCCCGCCGTAGCCGGAGACGATGCTGAGGCCCGAAAAAATCCAAAGCTCTCCCGCAGCCGCGGGAGAGCTTCGGATTTCGGATTATTACCTCGGCAATGGCACCTGGCCGGGGCTGCGCAGAAAGCTTACTGAGCCGGCCTCGGGCGCAGCAACCGCCAGATGCGCGTGAAGGTCTCTGATGCGTAACCCATCGCGCGCTTGAGCTGGTAGTCGCGCTCCAGCAGGTTCGGGTGTCGCTGCCAGCGGCGGTACGTCCCGGCGTCCACGTAACCCCTGAGTCGCGGCCACAACCCGCTCACCGGCACCGGCCAGTCGCTGCCGTGAACGATGCGCGACGCGAGCGGCTCGGTCAACGTCTCCGGCACCGTGGACCCGCGAATGCGATTGTTGATCACGCAGAACGCGCTGTTGTCTCCATAAAGGTTCGGATAACGGCGCGTCATCGCGACGAAGTCTAGAAACCAGTTCGCATCCCACAGCGCGTTCCTGGTCGCGCAATGCGCCGCGACGACCGTGACGCCAATTTGCAGGGGAAGTTCCAGTCGGCGCGGATTCGCGAACTCGGCGTTCACCACCGGCAAAGTCATTTCGCTGCCGGTGTGCGAGAGCAGCGGCAGTTCCGCCCCGGCCATGCGCTCCCAGAACTTCGTGTAACGCCGGTCGGAGCAGTCGATGTTCTGCACATTCGGCAGGATTTTCATCATCACCGCGCCGCCCACGAGGCAGCGCTCCAATTCCTCCAGCGCGTCGGGACGCGCGGGATGAATGGACACCGCCGGCAAAAACTCCGCGTGCTCGCGCCCCAGCCGGAGCACGTAGTCGTTGGGAACATGAAACAGCCCCGCACCCTCGATGAGCCTGCCCTGCGCATCATAGACCTGCTCCTGCGCCAGGATCACCGTCGCGCCAAGCGAGGATTCGCGCAGCCTGGCCAGCAGATGCTCGACGTAGAGCCGGTCGAAGTCGCCGCGCAACGCATCCGGCGCCATGCCGATGGCCCAAAGGAAGCAGCGCGCCTCAAGCCGCCGAAAGCAACTGTCCGCTTTGAGCCAGCAACCCGTGCCGCCCGCGCCCGTGCCGACGATGTGGACGTGCATGTCAACAGGCACCGGGCTGGCGTTCATTGGGTGGGTAGTCGTCATCCAGCGCAATGTGGCATGGCTCGCACTCAAAATCTGAAACTCGAAATCCTCCCGCGCTTGCGGGAAGGCTTCGGATTTCGGATTTCTATCTTGGCAACGGCGCCTGGGCGGGGGCGGCGAGGTAGGCTGTCAGATCGCGCACTACCTCCAGGCTCAGCGCCTGGAACAGTCCCTCCGGCATCATGGAGACCTCGCCTTCTTCGCCTTCGGGTTCACCGGCCCGCCGGGTTCGTCAAATATCAGCGCCGCCAGTCTGACGCAAATCGGACGAGGCATGATCCACTGATAATTGCACAGGACAATGATGCAGGTTTTGTCCTCCGGAAATCGGGCGACGAAGCTCGTGAACCCATTGATCGAGCCGCCGTGCTCGATGCACTTGCGCCCGGACTGCTGAGTCACGGCCCAGCCGTAAGCGTAGTTGCCCTTGAACGGCGTGAACATCGCGTCCAGGGCCTTCTGCGACACCAGTTTTTCGGAGTAAAGCGCCTGGTCCCATTTCAACAGGTCTTCAACGGTTGAATAAAGCGCCCCGGCCCCATGCGGAATGCTCATGTCCTGGTAAGGCGCATGGATCACTATCCCGCCCGGACGCGCGTAGCCGGCAGCCCGGTGCGGCAACACCGTTTCGTTGTGGTCGTAGCCGCTGTCCGCCATCTGGAGCGGCTCGAAAATATTCTGGCGCAGAAAATCCTCGTACGATTCTCGCGACACGAGTTCGATGATGTAACCGATCAGGATGAAGCCCGAGTTGCTGTATTTGAAGCGTTCACCCGGCGCGAATTCCTGCGGCATGTCCTTGAATCGCGTGACCGTGCTGACGGTGGACGAAGGCAGCGCCATGGTCCGCCGGTAATCGGGGAAAGTGGTCAGGTTCGGGATGCCGGCCGTGTGCGTCAGAAGGTGGTGGAGCGTGATGTCGCGCCAGGCTTCGGGGCATTGGGGCACGTACTTGGACACCGGGTCCTGCACGTTGAGCTTGCCCCGCTCCTGCAGGATCATGATCACCATCGCCGTAAACTGCTTGGTCACCGAACCGAGGCGGAACTTGGTTTGCGACGTGTTCGGAACCTCGTGTTCGAGGTTGGCAAAACCATACCCTTTGCTGAAAAGCACCTTGCCCTCGCGCCCGATCAGCACCGTCCCGCTGAACTGCCCCGTCTTGGTCAGTTCACTTAAATACTCGTCCGCTTGCGACGCCAGGTCCTTGGCGGGAACAGGGGATGTCGCGCCGATCAACAGGACGCCCAGCGCGATACTTTGAACCCGGGAATGGAAACGCCTTCGGCGGCGACGGGCCGTCCGGGCGCACACCGGCAGCCACGGGTGAGCCGCGCCAACCCGTGAAACCGATGTCAACAAGACTCTCGCGCCCCGACTGGGTGCACAAAACCCGATCCTTAGAAGTTGTTTTATAAGGTGGGGCGAGACTCCGTCGAGCCAAGGAAATCGCGCGGCGCCACGGCTCGACGGAGTCTCGCCCCACC
>CAZIFU010000142.1:0-9453 GCA_964539075.1 uncultured Verrucomicrobiota bacterium
CTGGTGACCAAGGCCAAACGGACAATTGAATTGTCCGGCCCGGCAGACGCCGGCACCCCGGAAGAGCAGGCCGCGTTCTTCAAACAGGCGCTCGAAACGGCGCGTGACCGTGGAGTTGAAGAATGTTTGGACACGCAACAGCAGCGCCATATCGAATGAACCGCTCCATCACCCCTTTCCACGAACCTCGTAGGAGCCGACGTAAGGAGGCTCACTTTTTCTCGAACCCGAAAAGTCAGAGCCTCCTTACGTCGGCTCCTACGGTTCAGGGGTTCAATGCGCGAAGTTTTATTTCGGTGAATTCTCTCCCCGTCAGACGAAGAGAGCGAGTCTCCCTCTGCGCAGCGGGTTTGCTCCTGTTCGCCGCAACCCGCGCGTGTGCCGAAACCATTCTGCTCGCCGGCGCGACGGTCCACACCGTTTCCGGACCGGTTCACTCTCCCGGCATGGTTTTGATTCAGGATGGAAAAATCGCCGCCGTGGACGTCTCCCTGCCGCTCAAGGCCGACAAAATCGTCAATTTGAAAGGCCTCCATCTTTATCCCGGTTTGATAGCCGCCACCAGTTCGCTGGGCCTGTTGGAAATCGGCGCCGTCCGCTCGACCGTGGACACGACCGAAGTCGGCAGCTTCACCCCGGACGTGCAGTCCTGGATCGCGGTCAATCCGGATTCCGAATTGTTGCCCGTCGCGCGCGCCAACGGCATCACGCATTTCCTGGCCGTGCCCGAAGGCAAAGGCGTCAGCGGCCAATCCGGCTTGATGGCGATGACCGGCTGGACATTCGAGCAAATGGCGGTCAAGCGGCCGGTCGCCCTGCATCTGTTCTGGCCGGGCATGGAGTTGAACACCACGCCCAAGGAGCATTTCAAGGACAAGGCCAAATGGAAATCACTCGACGATCAGGCCAGGGAACGCCGGAAAACATTGAAGGAGATCGAGGACTTCTTCGACGAAGCCCGGGCTTACGTCAAATCGCGCGCAGCGGGCGGGAAAGCGGCACAACCAACCGGCGCGCCGGCCTGGGACGCCATGGTGCCGTTCGTCGTCGGCGAAATTCCGCTGATGATTCACGCCAATGAAATCCGCCAGATCAAAGCCGCCGTCGCCTGGTGCGACGCGCGCGGCTACCGGATGATCCTGGCCGGCGGCCGCGAAGCCGCCCAGGCCGCCGGGTTGCTGGCCGCCAAGAAAATCCCGGTGATCTACGAAAACGTTTTCACCCAGCCCGCGCGCGACACCGACGCCTACGAGGCGCCCTTCCGCGCGCCGGAGCTGCTTCGCCAGGCCGGCGTCAAAGTGGTCATCAGCATGGGGACGGGCGCGACGGGCGCGACGCTGGCGCGCAATCTGCCCTACGCGGCGGCGCAGGCGGTGGCGTTTGGTTTGCCGCCGGACGAGGGGCTGAAGGCCATCACGCTTTATCCGGCGCAAGTACTGGGCGTGGCGGACCGGCTGGGTTCACTTGAAGCGGGCAAGGAAGCAACCGTGTTCGCCGCCGACGGCGACGTGCTGGACATCCGCTCGAACGTGAAGCGCATGTGGATTGCCGGCCAGGAAGTCAGCCTCGAGAGCCGGCACACGCGGTTGTATGAAAAATACCGGCAACGGCCGCGTTCACCCTGAGCGCGAGACGTTGTAGCCGCCGACGTGAGGAGGCGGATTCGGCGGGGGGTTTGCAAAGGTCCGTCTCCTCACGTTGGGGGCTACGGACTGAGGCGGTTTCAATCGGCGTGTGAAATATTCTGGTTAGGACCGAATCCCGTTGGGACGCTATTGAAAAACGCTACCCGGCGTCGAAAGTCATTAAGAAGCATCAGCAAATACCTATAAAACAAGGGTGAAACGCACATCCGCCGCCTCCGTCATCAATCCGCTGAAATCGAGGGGAATGAGGCGGAAAACGTCAATTCTGGCAACCGTTGGCAACCGGCTTTCAGCGGCCAAAAAGCATTGCGCCAAACAAATTGAAAAGATTAACGCCTTGCAAGGTCATCGCGACCTGACGTGACCCGGGGCATTGCGGCTTGCTTCGAGACGATCACAAAGATTTGGGACTCCGACTTCCTGACCTACGCGCTTGCCCGTGACGCCGTCTGCTGGCTGTTGAAGCGGATTGAGGCTGAAGGCTGGTCATTACTCGACGGAACGAACCGAGCGGGTTCGCGCGTTTCGTGCAGCGAGCAAGAAAGCCCCGACAGTCGAGTTGGCGAAGACCCCGGTGGCAGTTGAGGAAGACCGGCAACCTTCGAGCGATTATCTCTTGTTCCCCAAGGTCTCATCAGAACGTCGCCTCTATCTTCCGCTTGGCTTCCTGCCCAAGACCATCGTCGCCACGGGTTACAACTGCCATTGCTTGATTCGCGCGAACGCTTCCAGCGCCATTTCGCGCGCGATGGCGTGGCTGACAATGGGGTGCGGATAAGTGCGGTCAAGGTTCACGCCGGCGGCTTGGAGGATTTCCGGCGGCGCGGCGTGCGGTTGATGCAGCCA
Organism: uncultured Verrucomicrobiota bacterium; assembly: GCA_964539075.1. Classification (GTDB taxonomy): domain Bacteria; phylum Verrucomicrobiota; class Verrucomicrobiia; order Limisphaerales; family CAZIFU01; genus CAZIFU01. The sequence continues at coordinate 2,493 of CAZIFU010000142.1, forward strand.
CTTGTCAGGCAGCCCGGCGAGTTCCGGACACCACTTGCGGACGTAGTCGCCGTGCGGATCGAACTTCTCACCCTGGCTCGTCGGATTGAACACGCGGAAGTAAGGCGCGGCATCCGCACCGCAGCCGGCCGTCCATTGCCAGCCGAGCGTATTTTGCGCGAGGTCAGCATCCACGAGGGTGTCCCAAAACCAGTGCGCACCTTTCTGCCACGGGATCAACAAGTCTTTCACGAGAAAGCTCGCGACGATCATTCGCACGCGATTATGCATCCAACCCGTCGTCCAAAGCTCGCGCATTCCGGCGTCCACGATGGGATAGCCCGTGCGGCCCTTCTGCCATGCGCGAAGCCAGGCCGCGTCCTTGCGCCAGGGAAATTTCCTGAAATTGGCGCGCAATGGTTCGGTGGGTGTGTGCGGGAAATGAAAAAGCAAGTGATGCGAGAACTCACGCCAGCCGATTTCGGCGAGGAACTGCGAGGAGCGCCACTTCTCCGCAAGGTTTTGGACTGCGCCAGTCCTCTGGCGCTTTTCGATGGCGCGCCCGCGGTGCGAAAGCGGCAGAGGACTGCCGCACTCCACCACGCTCGCGCGCCGCACGGCATGCCACACCTGTCGCGGGCTGATTTCGCCGAAGTGCAAATGCGGCGAGAGCCGCGAAGTGCCGGTGGCATCGGGACGATTGCGCTGGTCAGAGTAATCGTCGAACGCTTTGCTCAGAAAACGATTTAGGTTGGCGGTCGCGCCCACCTCGCCCGGTTGCCACGCCGCGCGAAAACCTTCGGCCCATTTGATTTTCGGCTCAAGCTCCAGTTCGTCCAGCGCGAGCGACCTCGGCCATTTTTTCGGCGAAGGAATGTTCTTCGGCGCGGGCAATGGTGCTGATGGGTCGGGCTTGGCGAGGCAATGCTTCCAGAATGGTGTGAAGACTTGGAACGGCTTGTCACTCTTGTTCCGGATCGTCCACGGCTCATGCAGCAGCGCGGCGTTGAAACTCATGGCGTCGAGTCCGTCAGCGCCCAGTGCAGCCTGCACTTTCGCGTCACGCGCAATGGCAGCCGGCTCGTAACGGCGATTCCAGAAGGCTGCGTCGGCTCCAGTTTCCTTGGCGAGAGCGCGCAGCGTGTCGAGCGTCGGGCCGCGTCGGATGACCAGTCGCGAACCGAGTTTCCGCATGCGCGCATCCAAAGCGGCCAACGACTGGTGCAACCACCACTTCGATGCGCCGCCCGGTGGCCAGCCGCCTTCTTCCTCCGGCGACCAGATAAAAATGGGGACGACCGGCCCACCGCGATTCACGACCGCAGCCAGCGCAGGATTGTCCGTGAGCCGAAGGTCTATCCGAAACCAGACGAGGGCGGGCTTGTTCATGGGTGATTTACCGCTTCGAGGCTGCGCGCGGCGCGGATGGATGCGATTTCCAGTCGAAACGCCCCAGCCTGTTTATCGGAGATGATGAAGCCTGCGGAAACGACTCGCGCCGGGTCGAGCGGCGGCACGTTGGTCAGAACGCGCCCGCGAAAAGTCGGCGCGAACTCCTTGAACGCCAGCCGATGATCTTTCCACTCGCCACGCTTGGTCGAGAACGCGCACTGGTAAAGCGGGGCATCGAAGCCTGTCTCCGTCCGCGCGGTGAACTTGTAGCGACGGCCATCGCCGCGCACACGCAGCACGAAAGCGTCGAAGCCTTCGAGGTTCTGCCCGACCGGAGACGACCTCACGGAAGCAAAGCCGCCGTTGTTCTCCAGCGACACCACGCCACTGAAAACCGCGCCGTTGGTGGAGACTTGGAAGCGGCTCGTGGAAATACCACCCATCACGTCGTCGTTGACGACTTGCCAGTCGGGCGTGGCGTTGGAGGCGGCTTGGAAATTGAAAAGGATTTTTTCGGAAGCGGTGTCAGCATTCATGGTCAGGGCGAGCCAGGGTAGCGCGAGAAACGCGAGACGGCGAATTAAGGTAACAGGGTAAAAAGTCATTTGCCTTTGGAAGCTTCAATCGTTCAGCCGCCACAATGTGAAGTCCAGGGCGGCGGCGAAACTTACCCACACGAGATAAGGCACGAGCAGCAGCGTTCCTGCACGACTTACAGGGCGAAAGGCGACGATGGTCGCCACGATGGCCAGCCAGAGCAGAATAATTTCTACAAAGGCCAAACCGGGCGCGTGCAGACCGAAGAAAAGGGGCGTCCACGCGGCGTTGAGCGCCAGTTGCGCTAAAAAGGTGAGCAGCGGGTTGCGCTGTTTGCTCCAACCGCCCTGCCGCCACACCAGCCAGGCGGCCACGGCCATCATCGTGTAAAGCGCCGTCCACACCGGGCCAAAAATCCACGCGGGCGGATTCCATGACGGCTTCCGCAGCGCCGCATACCATTCGCCCGGCATGAAAACCGCCCCGAGTGACGCAGCCGCAAAACACAGCAACAACCAGCAGGCCAGTGCCAGCCAGCGCCGCATGGCGGTGGTTGATTTGAGCGACGATGGGTTCATGGCGCTGGCCTCCGCCCGTCGCCGAAACGCCGCTTCAACGCCTCCGAGCGATACCGGAAAATCCGTTCCACGTCCGGGCGCACGAGCCAGCGGTGCGCGATGAAATCGAACGGCACGCCATAGCGCACCACGTCGCGCGCCAGCGTGCCGCCGTCTTGCGGTTCGAACGTGTGCTCGTGAATCCACTGGCGATACGGCCCGCGAATCTGCTCGTCCACGAAGCGATGCGGCGGTTGCCAGGCGCTGATGCGCGTCCGCCAGCGCAACGGCAGGCCGCGCACGCGCAGCCGGTAGTCAATCAGCGCCCCCTCGCGCATCTCGATGGGCGGAGGTGTGACGACCCGGAAATCCAGCCAAGGTGGCGTGATGGCGTCGAGGTTCGCCGCGTCGGCGAAGAAGGGAAACAACTCCTCCGGCGGGAGCGGCAGCCAGAGTTCAGTTTGGAATTCCCGGATTTTCATTTCGCGTCCATTTTCCCGGCGGCCTGCGCCAGTCCGCGCAGCATCCCTGCGAACACGAGTTGGTGCAACGGCCAGACGCCATACCAATATGCCAGCCCCCATAATCCCAGCGGATCGAACGTCGCCGTCTGGCGCAGCCGCGCCCCGTTTCCATCCGGTTGCACCTCAAATTCCAGCCACGCCCGGCCGGGCAGTTTCATCTCCGCCGCCAACCGCAGCCGCTGGCCCGGTTGGATGGATTCGACGCGCCAGCAATCCAACGTGTCGCCCACTCGCAATCGCTCCGGATCACGGCGGCCACGGCGCATTCCCACCCCGCCCAGGAGCAGGTCCAGCCAGCCGCGTAACGTCCAAAGCCAGTTCGCATAATGCCAGCCCACCGCGCCGCCAATGCGTTCAACGGCGGCATACACTTTTGCCGGCGACGCCGCGACATGCGCCGACCGCGAGTCCACCAGGCGGTTGCCTAATCGTGTGCCTCCCCAGTGCCGGGGTGCGTTCATCGCGGCGGACGATGCGTCCGACCACCGCGTTTGTGCGAAGCTGGAATCTTCGTTGCGCAACGCACGCGCAATCGCCTCACGCACGCCGATTGGCGTGATGGGGAACAGGCGTTGGGCGGAATCATCGCGAACGACGGTCGCGTGACGGAGGCTGTCCACCAACTTGCGACCGACGCGGGCATAGAGCGGCGTCACCAAGCCCAGCCACAGACTCGACAGCCGCGGAGTCAGCAGTGGCACGGGAATCATCCACCGCCGCAGCCCACGCTGCCGCGCGTATTCGCGCATCAGTTCGCCATAGGAAACCTGGTCCGGCCCGCCAATCTCGACGATGACGCTGCCATCCATCTTGAGGGACAGCGCCGCACGGAGATAAGCCAGCACGTCGCCGATGGCGATGGGTTGCGCCGTCACCCGCACCCAGCGCGGCGTCACCATCACCGGCAACCGCTCCACCAGTGCCCGGATCATCTCAAAAGACAAGCTGCCAGAGCCGATGATGATGGACGCCCGGAACTCGATCACCGGCACGCCGTGCGCCCGCAATCGCTCTCCCACTTCGTGGCGGCTGCGCAGATGCGCCGACAAATCCGCCTCATCCTCGCCTAATCCTCCGAGATAAATGATGCGCTGCACGCCCGCGGCGCGCGCGGCGGTGGCGAAATGTTCCGCGGCCAGACGGTCCTGCGTTTCAAAATTGCCCGTCGCGCCCATCGAATGAACCAGATAAAACGCGGCTTCCACACCCTGCATGGCCGCCGACAGCGATGCCGCATCGAGCAAGTCGCCTTGCACGACCTCGACGCCGGCCGGCACGCGGGGCGACAAATGTTCCGGTTGCCGCGCCAGACAACGGACGCGCCAGCCATCCGCCACCAGCAACGGCAACAATCTCCCGCCGACATAACCGGTCGCGCCCGTCAGCAAAATGTTGCGAGGTTTGCCCACGTCATGCCTTCACTGTCTTTGTCCGGGCAGCCTCGTCATAGCATTGGTTTGGCTTCGTCAGGGTGAAATGCTTTCTTCCGTCATCGGGTTCTCAGGCGATGGGCTATTTATCCCCCTCCGTTCGCAGCATCACCTCGTTCCGGCGCAGGAAACCGGGCGTCCACGGCGGGTCGAAGTAGCCATACACCGGCGGCGACAACTCCTTCAACCCCTCCGCCTGCATCCACGCTCGCAAGCGACCCAGCGCCTCCGCGTCATGCTTCGCGCTCCCTCCGCCGCTGAAGCGCAGCACCGCGAACCGGCCCGCCGGCAGCTCCCGCACCGTCACCGCGGCATCCGACGGCTTGGGCACGGCGTCCGCCTTCAACTTCGCCGGCAGCACAAATGCCATCGTCGCGTTCGTGTCGCTCCCGGACATGAACACCGGCGTGGTCATGGCGATCTTCTGCTTCGCCTCGTTCGCGCCCGTAATGAACCGGAACAGGCGCATGAAACCCCCGTCGGCGTCCGTCCCGGTCCGCGCCAGGGGTGTCTCCACCACCCACAACGCCGGATAATCGCGCACCGCGAACTTGCCGCTGGCGCGCACGACCCGGTAAGGCGCGGACTCATAACCCGCGCGCGTGGCCCGACAACCCGCGAGGATCACGGCCGCCGCCACACCGAGAATGGAAAGCGCAATCCACATTCGTTTCATTGAGCGAGATTAACCCAGCCGCCGCTACTTGGCGAGTTGAGGGCCACTCCGTTCACCCCCGCTTTTCAAATTCGCCGCTGAAGCGGGGCAGGCGAGGCCAATCACCAGCGCGTTTTCACGCCGCACGCCCGCGCAACACACCAGCCGCGCATCGCTTCAAACAGGCAGAACACCCCGGCCATCGCAAACCCGGCGCACGCGAGCCAATGAACGCGAGCGACACCAACGGCGACGCCCAAGAGGATCAGTCCGATGAGGCCGCGGATGATTCGGCCCGTTTTACTGATGTTCGGCTGAAACAACTTCTTCATGACGCAGGCAACCCAGATTGGAAAAGACGGGCCGGGCAATGGTCAAGTGCGGGTGCCCGATTCAGCTCAAATCGTCGAGCAGCAGCCTCGAACTGATGCGGGCCGACTCGAAGATCACCGGCAGGCCGCTGCCCGGATGCGTGCCACCGCCGACGAGATACATGCCGTCGAATTCCTCGAAGCGGTTCTGCGGGCGCAGGTGCAGCATTTGCGCGAAGCTGTGCGCCAGGTTGAAGGTCGCGCCACGATACACGTCCACCTTGCTCTCCCAATCCGCCGGCGTCACCACGCGCTCGAAGCGGATTCGCTTCTCCAGGTCCGTTGGCAGGCCGATCTTCGTCAGTTGCCGCAAGGCCACTGTGCGATACCGGGCACGCTCCTTCACCCAATCCACGTTCGGATGCTGATGCGTCACGGGCAGCAGCACATACAACGCGCTATGCCCCGGCGGCGACATCGTGGCATCGGTGCGCACCGGGTTCGCGACATAGAACGACGGGTCTTCCGACAGAACATGCTGCCGCTCGATTTCGTCGAGGTTGCTGCGGTAATCCTTCGCGACGTAAATGTTGTGGTGCGCCAACTGGGGGAACTGGCCTTCCACCCCGAGATACAGCATGAAGGTGGAGCAGGAAAAATCCTTCTTGGCCACTTTCTCGTCGGTCCAGCGTCGGCGCAGGTTGTTCGGCACGAGCTTCGTGATGGCGTTGGCGAAATCGGCATTCACCATCACGGCATCGGCGCGCTGTTCGCCCTGCGCCGTGCGCACGCCCACGGCGCGGCGGCCCTGAAAAAGGATTTCTTCCACGGCGGTGTTGAGCTGGACTTTCACGCCGAGTTCCTGTGCCACGCGCGCCATGTTGCGCGAGATGGAATTGCAGCCGCCCGTCGGATGCCAGATGCCGTGTTCGTATTCGAGAAACGACAGGATGGAAAACAGGCTCGGACACTGGAACGGCGACATGCCGAGGTATTTCGATTGGAAGGTGAACGCGAGCTGCAGACGCGGGTCTTTGAAATAACCCGCCAGTTCCGCGTGCAGGGATTTCCACGGCTTGAGAAATGGCAGACACATGAGCAGGCGCAGGCTGATCAAACTCTTCCAGCCGGGAAACGGCACTTGCAGGCACGGCGCGAATTTCTCCAGCTTCACGCGGTTGTATTCCATGAACCGCCGAAAGCCTGCGCCATCGGCGGGCGACAACCGGGAGATCTCCGCCACCATGCGTTCCAGGTCGGGCGTCGCGTTCAACTCCCCGCCCGCGCCGAAGGTGATGCGGTATTGGGGGTCGAGTTTCGTCATCGGCACTTCCTCGTAAAGGTCGCGCCCGACTTCCTGGAAAATCTCCTGCAAGATTTGCGGGTAAAGAAAAAATGTCGGGCCAAGATCGAAGCGATAACCATCGCCCTCGATAACTGAAGTGCGCCCGCCCACACGCGGCTGCTTTTCTAAAATGGTGACATCCGCCCCAGCTTTCGCGAGCAACATGGCTGAGGCCAGCCCGCCCGGGCCTGCTCCGATGATGATGACGCGCCGCGACATGCTCAATGGTTA